>DATAAQ010000208.1:0-5636 GCA_036260055.1 Gaiellaceae bacterium
ACTACCTGGCGCACAACCGCTCGGTCGACGGCGCCTGATCCGACCGCCGGCGCGCGCTCCGGTCGCCGCTAGCGCCGCGGTCTGCGACCCGCCGGGCCACGTCCGCGTCCGACACGACGGGGTCTGACCCCGGACACGGCCGCTGTGGACGCTGCCTGGAGCAGGTCGGACATGCCGCCGGCGGACGCGACGGGGTCTGACCCCGGACAGGGCTGTTGTGGACGCCGGCTGCCGGGGCCGGGGCGTGCGTAGACTGACGGCGATGGAGTTCGAGACGCGGGCGATCCACGAGGGGCAGGAGCCCGACTCCGCGACCGGCGCGGTCATCACGCCGATCTACCAGACCGCCACGTACGTCCACGAGGAGGTCGGCGTGCACAAGGGCTACGACTACTCGCGGAGCGGGAACCCCACGCGCACCGCGCTCGAGACCTGCCTCGCCTCGCTCGAGAGCGCCGACCACGGGCTCGCGTACTCCTCGGGCCTCGGGGCGACGACGACCATCATGCACCTCGTCTCCCCGGGCGAGCGCGTCGTCTGCGTGAACGACGTCTACGGCGGCGTCTACCGCATGTTCTCGCGCGTCTACGAGCCGAAGGGCTACGAGTTCACGTTCCTCTCCGCCGACGAGATCGGGACCGGTCTCGCGGGGCACCTCGACGAGCGAACGCGGATCGTCTGGCTCGAGTCGCCGACGAACCCGCTCCTGAACGTGATCGACCTCCGGGCCGCGGCGGAGGCGGCGCACGCCGCCGGCGCCATCGTCGTCGTGGACAACACCTTCGCCACCCCCTACCTCCAGCGACCGCTCGAGCTCGGGGCCGACCTCGTCGTCCACTCGACGACGAAGTACCTCGGCGGCCACTCGGACGTCGTCGGCGGGTTCGCGGCGACGAACGACCCGACGATCGCCGAGCGCCTGCGCTTCCTCCAGAAGTCCCTGGGCGCCGTCCCCGGCCCCTTCGACTGCTGGCTCGTCCTCCGCGGCCTGAAGACGCTCGCCGTCCGGATGGACCGCCACAGCGCGAACGCGCGCAAGGTGGCTGCCTTCCTGGACGCGCACGAAGCCGTCGAGCGGGTGCTCTACCCCGGGCTCCCGGACCATCCGGGCCACGAGGTCGCCGCCCGCCAGATGCGCGACTTCGGGGGGATGATCTCGTTCCTCCTCGGCACCGAGGAGGACGCCGTCGCGCTCGTCGCGCGGACGAACCTCTGGCTCCTCGCCGAGAGCCTCGGCGGGGTCGAGAGCCTCATCGAGCACCCGGCCCGCATGACGCACGCCTCGACCGCGGACGCGCCCTTCGCCGCGCCGGGAAACCTCGTCCGCCTCTCGGTCGGGATCGAGTCGGCCGACGACCTCGTCGCCGATCTCGAGCAGGCGCTCGCGCGCGTGGGCGCGGCGTCGACCGCGGGCTGAGCCCGACCTACAATTCGCCGCAGTGGGCGACTGGGGCCTCTACCTGCTCTTCCTCGTACCGCCGCTGCTCCTCGGCCTCGGCGTGCAGGCCTGGCTCAAGCGCACGTTCGCCCGCTATTCGGAGGTGATGCTCGCGGCGGGCGTGACCGGGGCGGACGTCGCCCGCACGATCCTCGACCGGAACGGACTCGCGGACGTGCCCGTGCACCGCTCGCACGGCGGCGAGCTCTCCGACCACTACGACCCGCGCAAGCGCTCGCTCCACCTCTCGCATCCCGTCTTCGACCCGCCGTCGGTCAGCGCCGCCGCGGTCGCGGCGCACGAGAGCGGCCACGCGCTCCAGCAAGCGCAGGGCTACGCGGCGCTCCGCGTCCGCTCGGCCATGTTCCCGGTCGTCGCCTTCGCCTCGAGCGCCTGGATCTGGCTGCTCCTCATCGGCGTCCTCCTGAGCGCGCTCAACCTCGTCGCCGTCGCCCTGGTGCTCTACGCCGCCGCGGTCGCCTTTCACCTCGTCACCCTGCCGGTGGAGTTCAACGCCTCCAGGCGCGCGGGTGCTCAGCTCCGCGAGCTCGGCCTCGTGACGGGCGCCGAGTCGGACGGCGTGCAGAAGGTCCTCACGGCCGCCGCGCTCACGTACGTGGCCGGCGCGCTCGCAGCGCTCTCACAGCTCCTCTACTACGCGCTCGTCTTCTTCGGCGGCGACGATTAGCGGCTCGCGGCCGCGAGCGTCGACGACGCTCGCGTACGCGGCCTCGTAGTCGCGCACCATGCGCTCCGCGGAGAAGCGCTCCTCGACGTAGCGACGGCACTCGATGGGGTCGAGCTCGTCGGCGAGCGCGAGCGCGGCGCCCATCTCCGTGTGCTCGTCGACGACGATGCCGCTGCGGCCGTGGTCGATCACCTCCGGCACGGCGCCCCAGCGGGTCGCGATGACGGGCGTCCCGCACGCCATCGACTCGACCATGACGAGGCCGAACGGCTCCTCCCACTTGATCGGGAAGAGCGTCGCGCGCGCGTTCTGGAGCAGGTCGACCTTCTGGTCGTGCGTCACCTCGCCGACGTACTCGATGTCCGGGCCGACGTGCGGCCGGATCTGGGAGTCGAAGTAGGCCTGCTCGACCGTGTCCTGCATCTTCCCCGCGATCTTGAGCGGGACGCCGACGCTCCTCGCGACCTCGATCGCGCGGTGCGCGCCCTTGTCGGGGCTTAGGCGGCCGAGAAAGAGCAGGTAGTCGCCCGTGTGCGGATGGACCGGGTACGCGCTCAGGTCGAGCGCGTTGGGGCAGTTGGCCACCCAGGGGAGGTGCGGGCGCGGCTTGCGCTGGTTGAGGGAGACCGAGACGAGCCCGACCCGGGGCGCGACGCGCGCGACCTGCTCGTACAGCACGCCGGAGCGGAAGGCGAGCGGGCCGTGAACCGTGTGGACGACCGGTGTCCGGACGGTCGCCCCGAGCGCGGCCGCGAGCGGGCCCGAGTGGTCGTTGATGACGTCGAACTCCTCCGCCCGCTCGAAGCACGCGAGCGCATGGTGGAGCTCGGGGAGCGTCCGGCCGATCTCGCCGGAAGGGGGCTCGGCGAAGACGGTCGCGAGCTCCGCGTTCGTCCGCGAGCCGCCCGAGGCGAACAGCGTCACGCGGTGGCCCGCGTCGACGAGCCCGTCCGCGAGGAGCGCGACGACCCACTCGATCCCGCCGTACTTCGCCGGCGGGACCGCGAACCAGGGCGGGCTGATGACGGCGACGCGCACCTACGCCTCCTCCACCTCGACGCGCCCGCCGTCGAGGCGGACGTCCCAGGCCTTGTCGAACGCCCGCACGCCCGCGAGCCTGAGCGAGCCCGCCCACGAGGGGATCTCCGGGGGCGCCACGCTCGTCAGCACCTGCCGGCGCCGATCGGGCTCGAGGCCGAGGAGGACCTGGGTCAGCAGCACCGGCGCGCCCGCCGCCCAGGCCTGCGGTCGCGCCGCCGTCGGGTAGGGGATGGGGAACGGCGACTCCGCGCGCGCGAAGCCGGCGAAGACCTCGGGAAGCTGGTACTCGAAGAGCTCCGCCGCCTCGAGCATCCGCATGACGATCCGCTGCGCCTCCGCCCAGCGCCCGTAGCGCGCGAGCCCGAGGGCGATGAGGGAGTTGTCGTGCGGCCAGACGCTCCCGTTGTGGTACGAGAGCGGGTTGTAGCCCGCGTCCTCCGCCGCCATCGTCCGGACGCCCCAGCCCGACCAGAGCTCGTCGCTCATCGGCCGGTCGACGACCGCGTCGGCGCGCTCCGGCGGGACGATCCCGCTCCAGAGCAGGTGCCCAATGTTCGAGGTGAGCGCGTCGACCCGGCGCTTCTCGCCGTCGAGCGCGAGGGCGTAGTAGCCGCCCCGCTCCTCGCACCAGAAGGCGCGGTCGAAGCGCTCCGAGAGCTCGGCCGCCTCGCTCTCGAGCCTCTCGGCGAGCTCGCGCTCCCGCCACACCTCGCGCGCGATCGCGGCGAGACCGAGCTTCGCGGCGTAGACGTAGCCCTGCACCTCGCACGGCGCGATCGGCGGCTCGGCCTGGCGGCCGTCCGCGAAGAGCTGCGAGTCGCCGGAGTCCTTCCACGACTGGTTCTCGAGGCCGCGGACCGAGCGCCGGCGGTACTCGACGAAGCCGTCGCCGTCCATGTCGCCGTGCTCGTCGATCCAGGCGAGGGCCCTGAGAGCGGGGTCGCGCAGCTCGCGCATGAGGGGGAGGTCGTCGGTCCAGCGCCAGACCTCCGACAGGAGCACGAGGTAGAGCGGCGTCGCGTCCACGGTCCCGTAGTAGCGGGGGAACCATGCTTCCGCCCCGCGCCCGTGGCGAACCTCGTGGACGATCTTGCCCGGCTCCGCGTCCACGGCGGGGTCCTCGCTCTCCGCCTGGAGCTGCGCGAGCACCGTGAGCGCGGTGCGCGCGAGCTCGGGCCCGAAGAGGAGCGTCTGGAACGACGTCACGATCGTGTCCCGCCCGAACACCGTCATGAACCACGGCATGCCCGCCGCCGGCAGCTGCCCCAGGAGGACCGGGTCCTCCTTCATTCGCAGCGAGGCGAGATCTGCGACCGAGCGCTGGAAGGTGCGCAGGAGCTGCTCCCACGACGAGCGGAGCTGGGGAACGCGCAGGTGCCACGCCTCGAGCGAGTCGCGGACGCGAACCCGCTCGTCGCCGAACTTCCTCTCCGTCCGCTCGGGGTTCATCGGGAGCCCGTCGGCCGCCGGGAGGACGTCCGTGCGCACCCGCCACGTCTCGCGCGGTTCGAGAGCGACGCGGAAGCGGACGGACGATTCGGCGACGTCGCCCCGCTCCGAGAAGACGACCTGCGTGAGACCGCCGAAGCCGTCGCCGGCGAGCACGAACTGGTTCGCCGCGTCCTCGTAGGCCGCCCGGACGAGGGCGGGCAGGGGCGGCGCGTGCGCGGGGTCGCCGAGCGCGAAGTCGTACGCCTTGACGGAGAAGATGTCGGCGAAGTCGGCGCCCAGCTCGAAGCCGAGCTCGAACTCGACCCGCCGGCGGCCGAGGTTCCGGACGAGCAGCTGGTCCTGCATGCCGTCGCCGACGAAGCGCTCGCGCACGATCGCGAGCTCGTCGTGGCGGAGGTCGCCGGCGAGCGGGTTGCGGAGGAAGAAGGCGGCCGAGAAGTACTCGACGCGGCGGGAGGAGAGCGGGAGCGGCCGCTCCCCGTTCAGGGTCAGGAGCCAGCGGGCGAGGAACCGCGTGTCCTGCGCGAAGAGGCCCTGCGTCGGCTCGACGATGTCCCCGCACTCGTCGGAGACGCAGAACGTCGAGCCCTCGAGGATCGTGAGCGCCATGGCTAGTCGTCGTGGCGGGCGAAGGTGTCCTGGCTCGCCTGCTGGAGCGGCTTGACGACGATCTCGTCGACGTTGACGTGCGGCGGCCGCGTGAGCGCGAAGAGGACGCACTCGGCGATGTCGTCGGGAGTCATGGCGTCCACGCCCTCGTACACCGCGCGCGCCTTCTCCTCGTCGCCGCGGAAGCGGACGAGCGAGAAGTCGGTCTCGACGAGGCCGGGGTCGACCGTCGTGATCCTGATCGGGCGCCCGAGCAGGTCCTCGCGCAGGGCGTAGGTGAAGCCGCGGACGGCGAACTTCGACGTGACGTAGAGCGATCCACGCTCGTACGCCTGCCGGCCGGCGACCGACCCGATGTTGACGATGTGGCCGCCGTCGCGGATGTGAGGCAGGGCGAGGCGCGTGATC
>DATAAQ010000209.1:0-4629 GCA_036260055.1 Gaiellaceae bacterium
TGGACGGACCCGACGACGAGGCGCTCGAGCCGCTCGAGGCTCAGCGCGAGGTGGGCTCCCCGCTTCGAGCCCGCGACGGCGTGCACCTCGTCGACGATGACGACGCGAACCGTCCTGAGCGTCTCCCGGGCGCGCGAGGTGAGCATGAGGAAGAGCGACTCGGGCGTCGTGATGAGGATGTCGGGCGGGCTCTTCAGCATCGCCGCGCGCTCCTTCGGCGGCGTGTCGCCGGTGCGCACGGCGACCGAGAGCCTGGAGCCGATGCCGGCGAGGGGACCCCGCAGGTTCCGCTCGACGTCGTAGTTCAGCGCCTTCAGGGGGCTCACGTAGAGGACCTGCGTCCCCTCGCCGGGGCGCGCCCGGTCGAGGGCCCAGAGGAACGCGGCAAGCGTCTTTCCGGAGCCCGTCGGTGCCTGGATCAGGGTGTGCCTGCCGGAGGCGATCGCGGGCCACCCGCGCTCCTGCGCGGGCGTGGGCGCGTCGAAGGCGCCCTCGAACCACTCGCGGACGGCGGGGGTGAAGGGCGCGAGCGGCTCCACGGCTCCAGCCTAGCGGGCCGGCGCCGGGCGACCGGGCCCGGCCACGCCGCCGGGCGGGGAGCCGCGGTAGGATCGGGCTCGTGGCGACGACGCGCCCCGACCGCCTGCACTTCACGGGCGACGAGGAGGCCGACCGGCTGCTCGCGGAGAACCCGCTCGCGCTCCTCGTCGGCTTCGTCCTCGACCAGCAGGTGAGCGTGCAGAAGGCGTTCTCCGGCCCCCGCGAGCTCGAGCGGCGGCTCGGTGCGCTCGACGCCGAGGCGATCGCGGCCATGGATCCCGGCGAGCTCGAGCGGGCGTTCCGCGAGCGGCCGGCGCTCCACCGCTTCCCCGGCACGATGGCCCGCCGCACGCAGGAGCTCTGCGCCGCGGTGGCGAGCGAGCACGGCGGCGACGCGGCCCGCGTCTGGACGGAGGCGACCACGGGAGAGGAGCTCGAGCGGCGGCTGCTCGAGCTTCCGGGGATCGGGCCGATGAAGGCCAAGTCGCTGATCGCCATCCTGGGAAAGCGCTTCGCAGTCCGCCCACCCGGCTGGGACGACGTGGCGCCGACGTATCCGACGCTCGGCGACGTGGACTCCGCCGAGGCGCTCGAGGCCTACCAGGAGAAGAAGCGGGCGTACAAGGCTTCGCTCCGGGCGAGGCAGCCCTCCTGAGGCGAGGCGCGGCCGCGCCTACGCTGCACGCTCGAGCCCGCCGGGGAGCGCTGCACGAGCGGCCAGGTACCCGCACATACCGTGCACGCCGCCGCCCGGCGGCGTCGAGGCGGAGCAGAGCCAGACGCCGGGCGCGGGCGTCCTGTACGGCAGGAGGCTCGCGACCGGGCGGGCGAGGAGCCCGCGGAGGTCGGCGGCGCCACCGTTCAGGTCCCCGCCCACAAGGTTGGGGTTGCGCCGCTCGAGGCCGGCCGGACCGAGCGCGTGACGGGCCAGCACGAGGTCCCGGAAGCCCGGCGCGAAGCGCTCGATCTGCGCCTCGATCCGCTCCGTCATGTCCACGGTCGAGCCGTTGGGGACGTGGCAGTACGCCCAGGCGGTGTGCTTCCCTTCCGGCGCCCGGCCGGAGTCGAAGAGCGTGTGCTGGGCCAGCAGGACGAACGGGCGGTCTGCATGCTCGCCCCGCCACGGCGCCCTCTCGGACGCGGCGATCTCGTCGAGCGTGCCGCCCAGGTGGACGGTCGCCGCCCGGGCGCACTCGGGCGCCTTCCAGGGGATCGGGCCCGCGAGCGCGTAGTCGAGCTTGAAGGCCCCGGGTCCGTAGCGGAACCGCGCCAGCCGGCGCCGGAAGCGCTCCGGCAGCCGCGTCCCGGCGAGGCGGGCGAGCGCCGGCGGACCGACGTCGCAGAAGACGGCCCGCGTCGGCCCGACGTCGTCGAGCGACTCCACGGGAGCGCCCGTCTCGACGACGCCGCCGTGCTCGGCGAGCACCGCGGTGAGCGCGTCCGCGATCCGGCGGGCGCCTCCGCGTGGGAAGGGCCAGCCGAACAGGTGTCCCGCCGCGGCGAGGACGAGCCCGAACGCCGCCGAAGGCGTCTTCTCCAGCGGGAGCATCGAGTGCGCGGCGCAGCCGGCGAGGAGCCCGCGCGCCGGCTCGCCGGCAAAGACGGCGCGTGCGAGGCTGCGGGCGGGACGGAGCCCGAGCAGCGCGAAGCGGGTGAGCGCGAGCGGATGCCGCGGCACCGCGACGAGCGGTCCGAGAAGCGCGTCCTCGAGGCTGGGCCAGGCGGCCGCGAGCGGGCCGAAGAGCCGCCGGTAGGCGGTGCGATCGGGGCCGAGTCCGGCCGCCGTCGCCTCGACCGAGCGCTCGAGCAGCGCGGCCGTGCCGTCGTCGAACGGATGCGCGACGACCGCGGGCGACTCGACCAGCTCGAGCCCGTACCTCCGGAGCGGGACGTCCCGGAAGAAGGGCGAGCCCGGCACGAACGGGTGGATGGCCGAGCAGACGTCGTGGAGGAAGCCCGGGAGGGTCAGCTCCTCGGAGCGCGTCCCGCCCCCGGCCGCCTCCGCCGCCTCGCGGACGAGGACCGAGCGGCCCGCGCGCGCGAGCGTGACGGCGGCCGCGAGCCCGTTCGGCCCCGAGCCGACGACGACGGCGTCCGGGCCGCTTCCCTTCAGGCGACTCCGGCGAGGAGCGAGGAGCGCGCCTCCTTCACCATCTCGCGCGCGATGACGATGCGCTGGATCTCCTGAGTCCCCTCGTAGATCTGAGTGATCTTCGCGTCGCGCATCATCCGCTCGACGGGGTACTCCTTCATGTAGCCGTAGCCGCCGAGGACCTGCACGGCCTCGGTCGTGACCTCCATGGCCGTGTCGCCGCAGAAGAGCTTCGCCATGGCCGAGAGCTTCGCGAGGGGCTCGATTCCCTCGTCGATCGCCATCCCGACCCGGTAGAGGAGCCCGCGCGCCGCCTCGCACTTCGTCTCCATCTCGGCGAGCTTGGCCGCGACGAGCTGGTGCTCGACGATCGGCTTGCCCATGGTCTCGCGGCCCTTCGCGTACTCGAGCGCATAGTCGGTGGCCCCCTGCGCGATGCCAAGCGCCTGCGCGGCGATCCCCGGGCGGGAGCGGTCGAGGACGCGCATGGCGATCTTGAACCCCTCGCCCTCCTCGCCGATCCGGTTCCCGGCCGGCACGCGGCAGTCGTTGAAGAAGACCTCGCCCGTCGTCGAGCCCTTGATCCCCATCTTGGGCTCGATCCGGCCGACCTCGAAGCCGGGGAAGTCGCTCTCGACGAGGAAGGCGCTGATGCCGCCGTGCCCCGCGGTCGGTTCCGTCTTCGCGAAGACGACGTAGAGGCTCGCGACGCCCGCGTTGGTAATGAAGCGCTTGGAGCCGTTGAGGACGTACTCGTCGCCCTCCCGGCGGGCTTCGGAGCGCATGGCGGCGGAGTCGGATCCCGAGCCGGGCTCGGTGAGCGCGTACGCGGGCAGCCACTCGCCGCTCGCGAGCCGGGGCAGGTAGCGCTCCTTCTGCTCCTCGCTCCCGTCGTTCTTGATCGCGAGGGCGCCGAGCTCCTGGAGGGCGAGGATGAGCCCCGTGGTCGCGCACGCCCTCGAGATCTCCTCGATGGCGACGAGGACCATGAGCGTCCCGGTCCCTGCGCCGCCGTAGCGCTCCTCGAACGGGAGGGCGAGAATCTCGTGCTCGCGGAAGAGGTCGACCATGTCCCAGGGGAACTCCCCGCTCTCGTCGATCTCCGCGGCGCGGGGTGCGATCCGCTCGCGCGCGAGCGTGCGGATGAGCTCGCGGATCTCCCGCTGCTCGTCGCTGAGCGGCTCGAAGCCCATGCGGGCGCGATTCTAGGCCGTCAGCGCCACACGAGGTCGCGGGCCGGAAGCGGGAGCGGTATCCCCGGCGACGACGGCTCGTCGAGCGGGAAGAAGGCGATCTCGCCGCCTCTCGTGGCGGCGATCCACTCCTCGTCCTGCGACCAGGAGAGCGCCCCGACGCCGACGGGCAGGCGCAGCCGGCGCCCCGAACGGTCGAGGACGATGCCGCCGCGCGACGAGCGGGCGGCCGCGAACCGCCCGCTGGGGCTGACGCGGAGGCCGGACATCCCCGTCCCGAACGCGGCCGGGCGGGCGACGAGGCGACGGCCGCGGAAGACCGCGAGCAAATCGGGCGCCTCGGCCGGGCGCGCTGCGCGGACGACCGCCGCCACGGTCGTCGGCGAGAGCCAGGCCGCCTCGACGACCTCGACCTCCGCGGCGTCCACCTCGAGCTCGCGCGCGAGATCCGCACGACCGAGGAGGACGTGCGGGGGAAAGAGCGAGACGAGCTCACCGCCCCGGACGGCCGTGAGCGTTCCGTCCGGACGCCACGCGGGGCTGCAGCCTGGGGCGCTTGCGAGCACCCGGCCGCCCAGCTCGGCAAGCCGGACGCGGCCCGCGGTGCAGCGGGCGACGAGCACCCGCTGCGGGTCGCCGACGGGCTGGCCGAGGCGGAGCGCCACGAGCCCGGAGAGCCGGCACTGCCGGTCCGCCGGAGCGGGATGCGGTTCGAGGTCCGGAAGCGTGAGCGAGTGCAGGCGGCAGTCGGCGTCGGCGTACGTGAGGACGCCGCGCAGCCCCGCCTCCCGGAGCGCCGCGGCC
>DATAAQ010000210.1:0-5228 GCA_036260055.1 Gaiellaceae bacterium
GCCCTCGTGGTAGGCGAGGATGCGCTTCTCCTTCTCCGTCACGACGCGGCGCTGCTGGAGACCGGCGACGACGCGCTCGAGCGCGGCCTCGAAGTCGTCGTGCGAGATCTCCGTCCTCTCCGCCCGGCCGGCGAAGATGGCGGCCTCGTTGCAGATGTTCGCGAGGTCCGCGCCCGTGAGCCCGGCCGTCTGGCGGGCCACCTGGTTCAGGTCGACGTCGTCGGCGAGCGGCTTCCCGCGCGTGTGCACGGTCAGGATCGCCTCGCGCCCGGCGAGGTCGGGCGGCGAGACGAGGATCTGCCGGTCGAAGCGGCCCGGCCGCAGGAGCGCCGGGTCGAGGTCCTCCAGCCGGTTGGAGGCGCCGATGATGACGACCTGCTCGCGCTGCCCGAACCCGTCGAGCTCGACGAGCAGCTGGTTCAGCGTCTGGTCGTGCTCGCGGTTGAAGCCGGACCCGGTGCGGCGGGTGCCGACGGCGTCGAGCTCGTCGATGAAGACGATCGCGGGCGCGTTCTTGCGCGCCCTGTCGAAGAGCTTGCGGATGCGCGCCGCGCCGAGGCCGGCGAACATCTCGACGAACGCCGACGCGCTCTGCGAGTAGAAGGTCGACCCCGAGGCGTGCGCGACCGCCTTGGCCAGGAGGGTCTTCCCCGTCCCGGGCGGGCCGTAGAGCAGGATGCCCTTCGGCACGCGCGCGCCCAGCTTCGAGAAGCGGCGCGGGTTCTTGAGGAAGTCGACCACCTCCTGGAGCTCGGCGGCGGCCTCGTCGACGCCCGCGACGTCCTCCCAGCTGACGGAGGACTTCGACGAGGGCTCGACCTCCGTCGGCTTCACGCGCGGCATGAGCGCGAGCGTGCGCCAGATCAGCCAGACGATCAGCCCGAGGAAGATCAGGGGGAGCCACGTGAGCGCCCACTCGGGCAAGTTCGACAGCAAGTCGAGGAACGCGTCCACCCCGACCCTTCATCGGCGGTCGCTGCGCCGATCTAAAGGACCAGCTCGAGCCGGGGATTCGGCCGGTACTCGCGGCCGACCTTCGCGGACGGGAGCCCGTCCGTGAGGACGACGTCCGCGGTGAAGTCGTTGTCCCCCCGGATGAGCGAGGACCCGACGCCGTACGAGTCGACCGGGACGCCGCGGCGCTCGAACTCGCGGATCCGCTCGACGTCGAACCCGCCGGAGACGACGATCTTGACCCGCTCGAATCCGTTCGCATCGAGCGCGTCGCGAACCTTGCGGACGAGCCGCTCGTTGACCCCCCGCGGGTCGAAGTCGCCCATCTCGTTCCAGAGCGCCCGGTCGACGAGCGTGCGGGACGTGTCGAGGCGGACGCCCCAGAGGCGCGTGCCGAGCGCGCGGGCGACCTCGAGCGACGTCCGTACGGAGTCGTTCTCGAAGTCGACGAGGACGACGATGTTCACGTCCGGGTCGGCGTACTCGGCGAACTTCGTCGCGGCGAGCACGGTGTTGCCGCCGTAGGCCGCGATGAGGGCGTGCGGGACCGTGCCGACGCCGCGCCCGCCCCACCAGGACGCCTGCGCGTCCGTCGAGACGCCGATCGCGCCGGCGACGTGGGCCGCGTAGCCGTCCCCCGTCTGCACGCGGTGGTGGTCGTGGCGGGCCGGGAAGAAGAGGATCGGCTTCCCGTGCGCCGCCTCGACGACGCGGCGGACGTTCGTGGAGACGAGCGTGCGCCGCGCGAGGACGCCGAGGTAGACGGTCTCCAGGTGCGCGAAGAGCGTGTAGTCGCCCTCGATCGTCATCACGGTCTCCCAGGGCGCGATCTCGTCCCCGTCGTAGAGGGCGTGCACCGTCAGCGGGTCCCAGTCGTGGGAGCAGAGCTTCAGGATCGCGATCGCCTCGTCCATTCCGCCGAGGACGGCGTGCTTCTTCTGGAAGACCTGCATGACGACCCGCGGCCGGCGGTCGTCGGCCACGAGCGTCTCGCGGGCGTAGTTGAAGTAGGCGTCGGTGTAGTAGCCCTCCCGCATCTTCTCGACCGGGAGGTCGAAGATCTCAGGTGGGAGGCGCTTGCGCGGGCGAGTCTCGACCGCCATCCTCGCCCGATTCTAGGCGCAGGCACTCGTCCAGAGCGGCCTTCGCGACCTCCAGCTGCTCCGGTGAGGGCTCCGCCGTGACGAGGCGGTGCTGGAGCTCGTGGCCCGGCCGGGCGAGCGCCCGGGCGAGCGGATGCCGCTCGTTCGCGACCATCCAGGAGAAGACCTCGACCGCCGCCGCGATCGCTCCGACGCCCGCCGCCAGCCGGGCGACAGGGCGAAGCTCGGCCGGGGCGCGCGAGGCGAGCGCGCTTCCCGCCGCCGTCGTGACGAGGAGCGGGCCGAGCATGTGCGAGCCGCAGCGCTCGTGCTCGCGCTCGCGCTCCTCGCCGTGCTCGTACGAGCCGATGGAGATGTGCTCGGCCCCGTGGTACTCCGCGAGCGCCGAGCCGCGGAGCGCCACCGCCGCGGGCCCGAGGGAGACGAGGGCGGCGAGCGCCTCCCGCGTCAGCGGGCTCAGCCGGCTGGCGCGCAACCCGCGGACTGCGAGCACGCTGCCGGCCATCGCGCCCAGGACGCCCGGCCGCTCGAAGGGGAGCTTCGCCTCCGGGAGGGCGCGGCGCACGACCGGGAGGAGGGCGAAGATCTCCGCCACGCGGGCGGGCGCCTGCACGAGGCGGCCCGGCAGCCGGCCGGCCTGCAGGGGCTTCTCGCCCGACGCGACGCGGAGCTCGCCCTCGTCCGTGCGGACTGCACAGGCCCAGTAGCGGGGGCCGTGGACGAGCACGCCGTTGGCGAGGGCCATGCCGCCCAGACGGATCTTCTCGTTCACGCTCCCAGTGTACGGGCGAGATGGATGAGGAACCGCGTTCCGAGCTCGAGGTCGTCCACGGGAACGCGCTCGTCGGCCGAGTGAACGAGGCGGGCGGCGGTCTCGACGTCCATCCGGCGCTGCGGGAAGAAGCCGTAGGCGACGGTGCCGAAGGCCTCGCGAACCCAGTGGCTGTCGGTGAAGCCGGGGAGGACGACGGGGGCGAGCGCCGCGCCCTCGTCTTCCGCGCGGACGAAGGACTCCACCGCTTCCCAGAGCGGCGTCCCGAGCGGCGAGCGGGTCCCGCCGACGGCCTCGATCCACTCGATCTCGTAGGCGTCCTCGCCGCCGAGCCAGTCGCGAATGGCGCCCTCCGCCTCGGCCTGCGTCTGGCCGGGAAGCAGCCGGCAGTCGCAGACGACCTCGCAGAGGCCGGGGACGACGTTGCGCTGGCGCGAGGCCTGCACCATCGTCGGAGACACGGTCAGCGCGAGCATCGGCTCGACCATTGCCCGCACGGCCGGATCGAGGGCGGCGAGCCCGTCGCGGAGGGCCGAGAGCTCCGGAACGCTGCCGAGCGCCCGCAGGAAGCCTTCGGTCTCCGGCAGGAGGCGCGGCGGCTGCTCCAGCCGCCCGAGCCGCTCCACGAGCCGGGCCGCCTTCACGAGCGCGTTGTCCGAGATGCCCGGCATGGAGGCGTGGCCGCTTCGCCCGCGCACGCGGAGGCGGAACGGCGAGCTCGCCTTCTCGGCGGTCGCGCAGAGGTAGACCGGGCTGCCGTCCACGACGACGCGGTCACCCCCGCCCTCGTTGATGCAGAAATCCGTGCGAACCGCGTCGGGATGCTCGCGGCAGAGCCAGGAGAGCCCGAAGTCCTCGCCGACCTCCTCGTCCGCGCAGGCGGCGAAGACGAGGTCGCCGGCCGGCCGGGAGCCGTCCCGGGCAAGCGTCGCGATCGCGACCGCGCTCGCCGCCACCTGACCCTTCATGTCGAGCGCCCCCCGGCCCCAGACCTCGCCGTCGCGGACCTCGCCCGACCAGGGGTCGAGCGTCCACTCGGCGGGGTCGGCGAGAACGGTGTCGGTGTGGGAGAGCAGCAGCAGGCTCGGGCCGTCGCCCCGGCCCGGGAGGCGGGCGACGAGGTTCGCCCGCTCGGGTACGCGCGCGTACAGCTCGCACGCGACCCCGGCGTCCTCCAGGTAGGCGCGCAGGAGCTCCGCAGCGCGAGTCTCGTTCCCGGGCGGGTTGACGGTATCGAGGCGGAGCAGCCGGCTGAGAAGCTCCGTCGCCTCGGCTCGGATGCTCACCCCCGTCGCCTTCGGCTCCTCGAATGCGAACCCGCTGCCACCATGGTCGCGGCGAGCATACTTCGCGACGTGAGCGACCTCTTCTCGGACGCGGCGGAGGAGCGCCTCGGGGAGGTCGCTCCGCTGGCCGCGCGGCTGCGACCCGCGACGCTGGCGGACTTCGTCGGCCAGGCGCACGTCGTCGGCGAGGGCTCGGCGCTCGCGCTGGCGATCGCGGAGGATCGCGTCAGCTCGGCCGTCTTCTACGGGCCGCCCGGGAGCGGGAAGACGACGCTCGCGCGCATCGTCGCGGCACAGACCGGCGCCGCCTTCGAGGAGCTCTCGGCCGTCTCGGCGTCCGTCGCGGACGTCCGGGGCGTGATCGCACGAGCGCGCGAGCGGCTCGGCGCGAGCGGACAGAGGACGATTCTCTTCCTGGACGAGATCCACCGGTTCAACAAGGCCCAGCAGGACGCGGTCCTCCCGGCCGTCGAGACCGGCCTGCTCACCCTGATCGGGGCGACGACGGAGAACCCCTACTTCGAGGTCAACTCGGCGCTCCTCTCGCGCACGCAGATCTACGAGCTCGAGCCTCTCTCCGACGAGGACGTCGCCGTCGTCGTGCGGCGGGGCGCGCGCCATCTCGGCGCGGACGTCCCCGAAGAGCTCGTCGGGCTCGTCGCGCGGCGCGCCGCGGGTGACGCCAGAGCGGCGCTCAACATCCTCGAGCTGGCGTCGCGGACCGCACGGAGCGAGGAGTCGCCGCTCGAGGAGCGGCACGTCGAGGACGCGGCGCGGCGCCGGCCGGTCGTCTACGACAAGGGCGGGGACGCGCACTACGACTTCACCTCCGCGTTCATCAAGTCGCTGCGAGGCGGCGACCCCGACGCGGCCGTGTACTACCTGGCCGCGATGCTCGAGGGCGGCGAGGATCCGCGCTTCATCGCGCGGCGAATGATCGTGCTCGCCTCCGAGGACATCGGCAACGCCGACCCGCGTGCGCTCCTCGTCGCGGTCGCGGCGGCGCAGGCGGTGGAGCACGTGGGCCTGCCGGAGGCGCGGCTGAACCTGGCGCAGGCGGCGATCTACCTCGCGCGAGCGCCGAAGTCGAACGCGAGCTACGTCGCGATCAAG
>DATAAQ010000211.1:0-11799 GCA_036260055.1 Gaiellaceae bacterium
ACGCGGCCGCCACGAGCGGCTCGTGGCCGCGTTCCCCGGCTGCGGCCTCGTCGCCTACGGCCACAGCCATCTCCCCGAGGTGAGCCGCGTGGGGGAGACCTGGATCGTCAACCCCGGCAGCCCGACGGAGCGGCGGCGAGCGCGGGCGCACACGCTGGCCTTGGTCGGCGTGGGCGGCCCGGAGCTGTTCGAGCTCGCCTGAGTCCGTCCGACCCGCCCTCTACCATGCGAACACATGTTCGTCAGGCCGCTACTCGTCCTCCTTGCGCTCGTCGGCCTGCTCGCGCTCGCGGCTCCGCGACCGTCGAACGGCGCACGCTTCGAGGAGCGGTACGTCGTGCAGCCCGGCGACACGCTCTGGGAGCTGGCCGTCGAACGGTTCGGCGGCGATCCGCGCGAGGGCGTCTGGGAGATCCGGCGCCGGAACGGCCTCGCCGGCGCGCCTCTCGAGCCGGGGACGATCCTCTACCTGCCCCCGCGGGGAGGTGATGCCTGACGGGTGCTCAGCTCGCCGCCACCGTCGCCCCGCCGCTCTCCGCGGGGGCGCCGAACTCGCCGGGCCGCTTGCGCACGGCGCTGAAGAACGCCTCGACGACGGCCGGGACGAACTGCGTACCCCGACCGTTGCGGACCTCCGCGAACGCCTCGTCCAGGTCGAGAGCGCGATGGTACGGACGCTCGGTCGTCATGGCGTCCCAGGCGTCGGCGAGAGCGATGACGGCCGCCGTCAGCGGGATCGCATCGCCGCTCAGCCCGTCCGGGTAGCCCTTGCCATCCCACCGCTCGTGGTGGTGGCGGATGGCCGGCACCGCGTCCCGCAGCCGGCCGAACTTCGCGACGATCCGCGCGCCCTCGGAGGAGTGCTGCTTGATCGCCTCGTACTCCTCGGCGGTGAGACGGTCCGGCTTCGTCAGGATGAGATCGGGCACGGCGATCTTGCCGATGTCGTGGAAGAGGCCGCCGAGCCGAAGGACGTCGAGCTCGCCGGCGTCCAGGCCGAGCTCGTGGCCGAGCGCGAGGGCGATCCTCTGCACCCGCAGAGAATGGCCGGCCGTGTACGGGTCCTTCGCCTCGACCGTCGCGTTCAGGGTCTCGATCGCCTCGAGCGAGCTCTCCTCGAGCCGCCGGTACGAGGCGGTGAGGGCCCTCGACCGCTCGCGGAGGATGCGCGTCTGTCGCGTCAGCGTCGTCGACGCGCCGCGCACGAGGAGGACGAGCGCGCCCCAGAGCGCGGCGAAGACGAGGCCCGTGGCGATCCAGATCGTCCGCTTGCGGTCGGCGATGGACGCCTCGAGCGGTGACGCGTCGGCGTAGATCTCGTAGGCGCCCACGACCTCGCCGTCCGCGACGATCGGCGCGTACACCTCGACGATCTCCTCGACGCCGAGCTCGGCCTCGGCCGCATCCTCCTCCTCGCCGAGGCTCTCGAGCTCGCCCTCGGCCTCGCCCGACTCGATCGCCTCGGCCAGGTGGCCGCCGAGCGGGAAGCGCCTGCCGATGCGCTCCGGCGCGAGCCGGGTCCAGGCGAGAACGCCGTCGGCCCGCCAGACCTTGACGTTGAGGACGTCCGGACGCGCCGCCAGCTCGCGCTCGACGAGACCCGTGACGTCGCGGCCGACCGTCACCTCGCCGTCGTGGAGGAGTCGCGGCTCGACGACCGCGCTCGTGTACTGGGCGAGGCTCAGCTCGGCGTCGGCGAGGGCCTGGCCGCGGAGGGCGTCGGTCAGGAGGGAGCCGAGGACGACGGCGCCGCACGCGAGGATGAGCGCGCTCAGGACGACGAACGCACGGAGGAGCGTCAGCGAGCGCGCGACGCGGTCCGACATGGTGAGCCGAGCCACGATGACAAGCGTTGATATCGGGCCGGCGCGCCCCGACCTTGAGACGTCGCCGCCGTAGACTTGCCGCGTGGATCTCGACCTCGTGTTCCTCGGCACGTCCGGGTCCGTCCCGACGGCGAGGCGCGGCCTGGCGGGGACGCTTCTCCGGCGCGGAGGCGAGCGAATCCTCGTCGACTGCGGCGAGGGGACGCAGCGGCAGCTACTCCGCTCGAGCGTCGGCCTGGTGGAGCTGCCGGAGGTGTTCGTCAGCCACTTCCACGCGGACCACTACCTCGGCCTCCCAGGGATGCTGAAGACCTTCGCCCTGCGGGGGCGGGAGCTGACTCTGACCGTGTACGGGCCGCCGGGCCTCGGTGAGCTCTTCGGCGCCCTCCGCCGCGTCTTCGGGAAGCTCACGTACCCCCTCGAGCTCGTCGAGCTCCGCCCCGGCGACAGCCTCGACCGCGGGGACTACCGCATCGTCGTCTTCAAGGTCGCGCACGGCGTCGCCGCGAACGGCTACGCGTTCGTCGAGGCGCCCCGGCCGGGACGGTTCGACACCTCGGCGGCGGAGGCGCTCGGCGTGCCGGAGGGCCCCCTCTACGGTCGCCTCCAGCGCGGGGAGGCGATCGAGCTCGAGGACGGGCGGTCGGTGACGCCGCAGCAGGTCCTCGGCCCCCCGCGGCCCGGGCGCAAGGTCGTCCTCGCCGGCGACACGGCTCCCGCCCGCTCGGTCCTCGATGTCGCTCGGGACGCGGACGTCCTCGTCCACGAGGCGACCTTCGCAGCGGAGGAGAGCGAGCGGGCCGCGGAGACCTCGCACTCCACGGCCGTGGGCGCGGCCGAGCTCGCGCGCGCCGCCGGCGTCCGGATGCTCGCGCTCACGCACCTCTCCAACCGGTACTTCGGACCGGAGATCGCGCGCGAGGCGCGCGAGGTCTTCCCGGACACGGTCGTCCCGCGCGACTTCGATATCATCGACGTCCGGTTTCCGGAGCGGGGCGGCCCCGACTCGTGAAGGCTGGGGCGAGAGCGACCCGAGAGGAAGGCGAGGGCCATGGCGGGCATGGTGCAGGTGGCGGTAGCGAGCGACCTGACGGAGGCCGAGGAGATTCAGACGATCCTGCGCTCGGCGGGGATCCGGTCGGAGCTCGAGCTCGCGGTTGAGCAGCATCCGGCCGCGCTCGACGACGCCCCGCAGAAAGTCCTCGTCCCGGAGGGCGAGCTCGAAGCGGCTCAGCACGCGATCGAGGCGATGACCGACCCCGACGAGCTCATTGGAGGGCGATAGCGCGGTCGCGCCCGACTTCGGGCCGCTCGCCGAGACGTACGACCGGCTCCGTCCGGTCGACGCGAACTGGAAGGAGCTCTTCGAGGTCCTCGTCGCCGAGGGCGATCTGGCCGGGCGGCGGGTACTCGACGTCGGCTCGGGAACGGGGCAGCTCGCCCTCGCGCTCGCGCGGCGCGGCGCGCGGGTGTGGGGCGTCGAGCCGTCGGAGGAGATGCTCCGCCGGTCGCGCGAGGTCGCCGGCCGCGCCGTGGGCCTCAAGCGCGGGCGCGCGGAGGCGCTGCCCTTCAAGGCGTCCTGGTTCGAGCGCGCCGTGCTGCGCGCCGTCGTCCACCTGGTCGACCGCTCCCGCGCGCTTCCGGAGCTCGCGCGCGTGCTCGTCCCCGGCGGACGGGCGGCGATCGCGACGTTCGCGCCGGAGCATTTCGAGGGGTATTGGCTGAACGACTTCTTTCCCGAGGTGCTCGAGATCGACCGGGCGCGTTTCCCGACCGGCCCGGAGCTCGAGCGCGAGCTCGGGGACGCGGGCTTCGAGCGCGTCCGCACACGCATGCTCAGACAGCGCGGAAGCCTGGCGCGGGAGGAGGCGCTGAAGCGGATTCGAGGCCGCTACATCTCCACGCTCCGCCTGCTCGACGAGGACGCGTTCGCCCGGGGACTCGCCCGGGCGCAGAGCGGCCTCCCGGGGACGGTCGCCTACCGCGTCGAGTGGAACGTGCTCGTCGCGGACCGCGCCGGCTAGGCGGCGCTCCGAATCAGTACGTCAGCGTCGTCTCCGCCCAGACGGCGAGCTCGACGAGCTTCTCGGGCGGGGCGAGCTCGATCCCGCTCCGCGTCCCCGCCTCGACGCCGCGGGCCTTGCTCGACATCCCCGAGAGGAAGACGGGCACGCCCGCGTCCTCGAGCGCCTGCCAGTGCTCGGCGAGGGAGCCGGTGCCGATCCCCTGCAGCCCGCCGGCCGTCTCGGGGCGGGCGAGCTGCACGGCGTCGCCGGCCAGGAAGACCCGCACCTCGTGGCCCTCCGCGGCCGCCGTCCGCGCGACGAGGAACGCGAGCGCCGCCCTCGTCGGATGCTCCGGGCCGGTCGCGAGATGGACGAGCAGGCGGGCCACGGCGGCTAGCGCCTCTCCACCGTAGGGTCCTCGCCGACTTCGGGCGGCGCCGCCCGGCTCCGTATCCAGTCGCCCACCTTCGACGCAACCCTACCTCGACCGCGCGCCTTCCGCGCGCCGGCCCGGCACGCCGTCCGCCCGGGCGGCTAAGCTCCCGCCCGCACCTTTAACTCGGTCCCGTGAGGCCGGAAAGGAGTTGCGATTGCCTGCGCCCGCCGAGACGGCGAAGCTGCTGCTGGACGGAGAGGCCCTCCGCAGGACGACCGTCCGAATCGCGCACGAGATCGTCGAGCGGAACCCGGAGCTCGACCGCACCGCGCTCGTCGGCATCCACACGCGCGGCGTACCGCTCGCGCAGCGGCTCCGGCGGTCGATCGAGGACTTCACGGGGCGGGAGGTCCCCCTGGGGACGCTCGACATCACGTTCCACCGCGACGACGTCCACGTCCGCGGCGGCGGTGCGCCGCTCCACCCGCAGCCCGTCGTCCGCTCCACGCGGCTCGACTTCCCGCTCGAGGGAATGACCTGCGTCCTCTGCGACGACGTGCTCTACACGGGCCGGACGATCCGGGCGGCGATCGACGCCCTCTTCGACTATGGCCGTCCGGCCCGCGTCCAGCTCGCCGTCCTCGTCGACCGCGGGCACCGCGAGCTTCCGATCAGGCCCGACTACGTCGGCAAGAACCTGCCGACCGCCCGCGACGAGCGCGTGCAGGTCCAGCTCGTCGAGGTCGACGAGGTCGACCGCGTCCTGCTCGTCCCACACGGAGGAACGAATGGCTGACGTCCGTCCCCTGCTCCGCGAGGAGTTCCTGCCGCCGCGGCGCCCGCCCCGGCGGCATCTCATCTCGATCGCCGACCTGACGCGCGACGACGTCGAGCGGCTGCTCGCGCTCTCGCGCACCTTCGCCCGCTCGCTCGAGCGGGACGTGAAGAAGCTCCCGACGCTCCGGGGCCGCCTCGTCGTCAACGCCTTCTTCGAGGCCTCGACGCGCACGTCGTCGAGTTTCGAGCTCGCGGCGAAGCGGCTCTCCGCCGACGTCATGTCGCTGAAGGCGTCCGGCTCCTCGCTGGAGAAGGGCGAGTCGCTCAAGGACACGCTCATCACCGTCGGCGCCTACGACCCCGACGTCATCGTCATCCGCCACGGCCGGATCGGCGCGCCGCAGCTCGCGGCCCGCTACACGAGCGCGCACGTCGTCAACGCCGGCGACGGGAAGCACCAGCACCCGACCCAGGCGCTCCTCGACCTCTACACCCTGGACGAGGAGCTCGGCGGGATCGAGGGGCTACACGTCGCCATCGTCGGGGACGTCCTCCATTCGCGGGTCGCCCGGTCGAACGTGCAGGCGCTCGTCCTCATGGGCGCACGCGTGACGCTCATCGGGCCCCCGGCCCTCATCCCACGCGGCATCGAGAGGCTCGGCTGCGAGGTCACGCACGACATCGGGGCGATCGGGGCGGCGGACGTCGTCTACGTCCTGCGCATGCAGCGCGAGCGGATGCTCGAGGGCGCCAACTACGTCCCGAGCCTCCGCGAGTACACGGTGCGCTGGGGCGTGACGGCCGACCGCCTGCGCCCCGGGCAGAAGGTGATGCACCCCGGGCCGATGAACCGCGGCGTCGAGATCGATCCGGACGTGGCCGACGCAGCCGGGTCGCTCATCGCGCGGCAGGTTCGCAGCGGGCTCGTGGTCCGCATGGCGGTGCTCTATGACCTCCTCACGGGCGGGCCGGTCGAGGTCAAGGTCGCGGAGATCGAGGAGGTGGCCTGATGCTCTGGAGCAGGAACGGGCGCAAGGACACCATGACGTTCGAGGCGGTCCGGGTCGTCGATCCCGGCGAGGGGATCGACGACGTCCTCACCGTCACGGTCGAGCGCGGCGTCGTCACGGCCCTCGAGCAGGCCTCCGGGGGAAACGGAAGGGTGCTGGCACCGGCCTTCGTCGACCCGCACGTGCACCTGCGGACGCCGGGGCGCGAGGACGAGGAGGACATCGCCTCGGGCACGCGCGCCGCGGCGGCGGGCGGCTACTGCGCGATCCTGGCCATGCCGAACACCGAGCCGGTCGTCGACTCCGCCTCCGTGCTCGGGTCGCTCGCCGAGCGGGCGGCGGCCGAGGCGGAGGTGCCCGTCGGCTTCTTCGCGGCCATCACTCGAGGCCAGGAGGGCGGGGAGCTGACGGACATGGTCGAGCTCGCCGAGCGGGGCGCCGCCGGCTTCACGGACGACGGTCGGCCCGTCGTCGCCGCCGGGCTCATGCGCCGCGCCCTCCAGTACGGCGCCGCCGCCGGGAAGCTGCTCGCCGTCCACTGCGAGGAGCCGACGCTCTCCCGGGGTGGACACGTTCACGAGGGGCGCGTCTCGGCCGAGCTCGGCTTCGGTGCCTACCCCTCGGTGGCCGAGAGCGTCATGGTCGCGCGCGACCTCGCGCTCGCCCGGTACGAGGACGGTCCGCTCCACCTGCTGCACCTCTCCGCCCGCGAGAGCGTCGAGGCGCTGCGGGAGGCGCAGGGGGCGGGGGTCCCCGCGACCGCGGAGGTGACGCCGCACCACCTCTGCCTGACCGAGGACGCAGTCCGGACGCTCGATGCCAACGTCAAGATGAACCCGCCGCTGCGCGCGGAGGAGGATCGCGCGGCGCTCGTGGAGGCGCTCCGCGACGGAACGGTCGCGGCGATCGCGACGGATCACGCGCCGCACGCCCGCCACGAGAAGGAGGTTCCGTTCGAGGACGCCCCCTTCGGCGTCACCGGCCTCGAGACGGCGTTCTCCGCCCTCTACACCCGGCTCGTCGAGCCGGGCATCCTGCCTCTCACGACGCTCCTCGAGCGGCTGAGCGCGGGCCCGGCGCGCATCTGGGGGCTCGAGCCGCCCCGGATCGCGGTCGGCGCCCCCGCGAACCTGGTACTTCTCGACCTCGAGGCGAGCTGGCAGGTCGGCGAGGGCTCCTTCCGGTCGCGGTCGGCCAACTCGTGGCTCCTCGGCGAGACGCTCCGCGGCCGCGTCCTCCGGACGGTCGCGGCAGGCAAGCTCGTGTACGCGGCATGAGCGGCTTCCTCGCGCTCGAGGACGGGACCGTTCTCCGCGGCCGCTCCGTCGGCACGCTCGGCGTCGCCTTCGGCGAGGCCGTCTTCACGACCGCCATGACGGGCTACCAGGAGATCGTGACCGACCCGAGCTACTCGGAGCAGCTCGTCGCCTTCACCGCTCCGATGGTCGGGAACTACGGCGTCTCGCCGCGGCGGTCCGAGTCCCTGCGCGCCCACGCCCGCGCCGTTCTCATGCGCCGGGCGACGGGCGAGGACTGGCCGCGCTGGCTCGCCGCCCAGGGGGTCGTCGCCCTGGAGGAGATCGACACCCGCTCGCTCGTCCTCCGCCTGCGCGAGCGGGGGGCGATGCGCGCGGCCGCCGTCGCCGGCCCCGCCTCCGTGGACGAGGTTCTCGCGGCCGTCCGGCAGCAGGCGCCGATGGCGGGGCGCGGGCTCGTCTCCGGCGTCTCGGCCGCGGAGCCGTACACGGTCGGCCGGGGCGGCGTTCGCGTGGCGGTGCTCGACTACGGCTGCAAGCGGTCGATCCTCACGCGCCTGACCGCGGCCGGCGCCCGGGCGACCGTCTTCCCCCACGACGCGGACGCCGGCACGATCCTCGCGGCGCGTCCGGCCGGCGTGCTCCTCTCCAACGGCCCGGGCGATCCGGCCGCGCTCCCCGAGGAGGTCGGCGTGGTCCGCGAGCTGCTCGGGCGAGTTCCCCTGCTCGGAATCTGCCTCGGGCACCAGCTTCTCGCGCTCGCGGCCGGCCTCGAGACGTTCAAGCTTCCCTTCGGCCACCGTGGCGCCAACCACCCGGTGCTTGAGCTGGCGACGAGCCGGGTGCTCGTCACGAGCCAGAACCACGGCTTCGCGGTCAGGGGCGACGGGCCCGCGGTCACGCACGTCTCGCTCTACGACGGCACCGTCGAGGGCGTCGCCCTTCCCGGGGAGCGCGCGCGTTCCGTCCAGTTCCACCCTGAGGCGGGGCCCGGCCCGCACGACGCCTGGCCGCTCCTCGAGGGCTGGGTCGAGGAGATCGGGTATGCCGAGGCGGCCTGACCTCCGCACGATCTGCCTGATCGGCTCCGGGCCGATCGTCGTCGGGCAGGCCTGTGAGTTCGACTACGCCGGAAGCCAGGCGCTCAAGGTCCTCCGCGCCGAGGGCTACCGCACCGTCGTCGTCAACTCGAACCCGGCCACGATCATGACCGACCCGGGCTTCGCCGACCGCACGTACCTGGAGCCGCTCGACCCGGAGGGCGTCGCCGGCGTCCTCGCCCGCGAGCGTCCGGACGCCCTCCTCCCGACGCTCGGGGGGCAGACGGCCCTCAACCTCGCCCGGGGCCTCGCCGAGGACGGCGTGCTCGACGAGCTCGGGATCGAGCTGATCGGCGCCTCGTTCGAGGCGATCTCCCGTGCCGAGGACCGCCGGCTCTTCCGCGAGACGATGGAAGGCGTCGGCCTCCGCGTGCCGGACAGCCACATCGTCACGGAGATCGCGCAGATCGAAGGAATCGGCCTTCCCGCGGTCGTGCGTCCGGCGTTCACGCTGGGAGGCCACGGCGGAGGTTTCGCGGAGACCCTGTCCGATCTCCGTCGCCAGACGGAGATCGGAATTCGGGAGAGCCCGATCGGGCAGGTCCTCGTGGAGGAGTCGGTGCGGGGGTGGGACGAGTTCGAGCTCGAGGTCATGCGCGACGCGCGAGACAACGTCGTCGTCGTCTGCTCCATCGAGAACCTCGACCCCATGGGCGTGCACACGGGCGACTCCGTCACCGTCGCGCCGCAGATGACGCTCTCCGACGAGGGCTACCAGGAGCTCCGGGACGCGGCCGCCCGGGTCATCCGCGCGGTCGGTGTCGAGACGGGGGGGTCCAACATCCAGTTCGCGCGCGAGCGGCGCACGGGTGAGCTCCGCGTGATCGAGATGAACCCGCGCGTCTCCCGCTCCTCCGCGCTCGCGAGCAAGGCGACGGGCTACCCGATCGCGAAGGTGGCCGCCAGGCTGGCCGTCGGCTACACGCTGGACGAGATCCCCAACGACCTCACGGGGACGACGCCCGCCAGCTTCGAGCCCACGCTCGACTACGTCGTCGTCAAGTTCCCGCGCTTCGCGTTCGAGAAGTTCCCCGGCGCGGACGAGACGCTCGGGACGCAGATGAAGTCGGTCGGCGAGGCGATGGGAATCGGCCGGACGTTCTCGGAGGCCTTCCTGAAGGCGATGCGCTCGCGGGAGCTCGACTCGGGCGCCGCGACCCCGTGGCCGACGCTCGACGACCTCCCCGAGGGGCTGCACCCGTGGTTTCGGGCCGAGCTCGAGCGCGTGCGCGCGAGCCTGTGCTCCACCGGCACGATCTCCGACCTCGTCGCCGACGACTGGATCCGCCTCAAGTCGGCCGGGTGGGCGGACGCCGACGTCGCGGCCGCGTGGAACACGAGCGAGGAGCGGGCCCGGGCCGCCCGGCGGGCGTGGGGGGTGCGGCCCGCCTACCGGCGGGTGGACTCGTGCGCGGCCGAGGTGGAGGCACGCTCCAACTACCTCTACTCCACGTGGGGGGAGGAGGACGAGCCCCGCGAGCCCGGCCTCCCGCCCGTCGTCATCCTCGGCTCGGGGCCCAACCGGATCGGCCAGGGGATCGAGTTCGACTACTGCTGCGTCCACGCGGCGAGGACGTTCCGCGAGCTCGGCTACGAGACGGTCATGGTCAACTGCAACCCGGAGACGGTGTCCACCGACTACGACACGTCGGACCGCCTCTACTTCGAGCCGCTGCGCGCCGAGGAGGTTCTCGAGATCTGCCACCGGGAGCGGCCGCTCGGCGTCGTCGTCCAGTTCGGGGGTCAGACCCCGTTGCAGCTCGCTCGCGAGCTCGAGCGGGAGGGCCACCGGATCCTCGGCACGCCGCACGAGGCGGTCGATCTCGCCGAGGACCGGGAACGCTTCGCGGGCCTCTGCGACGAGCTCGGGGTCGCCGTCCCGCCCTGGAGGGTCGCGGACGACGCCGGCGGAGCGGTCGACGCCGCGGAGCGGATCGGCTACCCCGTGCTCGTCCGTCCCTCGTACGTGCTCGGCGGGCGGCGGATGCGCGTCTGCTACGACGCGGAGACGGTCGCGGCCGCGTCCTGGCTCGGGGGGCGCGTCCTCGTCGACCGCTTCCTCGAGGGCGCCGTCGAGATCGACGTGGACGCGCTCTGCGACGGAGCCGAGACGTACGTCGCCGCCGTCATGCAGCACGTCGAGGAGGCCGGGGTGCACTCGGGCGATTCGTCCTGCGTCCTCCCGCCGACCTCGCTCGGGCCCGCCCGCCTGGAGGAGGCCCGCGACGTCGTGCGACGGCTCGCGCCCGCGCTCGGCGTCGTCGGGCTCGTCAACGTCCAGCTCGCCCTCCACGACGGCCGCCTCTACGTCCTCGAGGCCAACCCGCGCGCCTCGCGCACCGTCCCTTTCGCCAGCAAGGCGACGGGCGTGAACCTCGTGGAGGCCGCCTGTCGTCTCGTCGCGGGCGAGCGGCTCGCCGACCTGGCCCTGCCGCCGGAGGGCTCGGCCAGGGCGGTCAGCGTGAAGGCCGCCGTCTTCCCGTTCGCGCGCTTCCCCGGCGCGGACACCGTTCTCGGCCCCGAGATGCGCTCCACCGGGGAGGTGATGGCGAGCGCGCGCGACTTCCCAACCGCGTTCGCCAAGGCCGAGCGCGCGGCGGGGCGGCCGCTCCCGCAAGCCGGCACGGCGTTCCTCTCCGTGCGGGACGCGGACAAGCCCGCCGCCGTCGACCTCGCGCACCGCCTCGCCGGCCTCGGTTTCGGGCTCTGCGCGACGGCCGGGACGGCGCGCGCCCTCGCCGCGGCCGGGCTCGCGGTCACGCACGTCCGGAAGGTGACGGAGGCGGGGGAGGGGCCCTCGGTCGTCGACCTCATCCGGCGGCGGCGGTGCGAGCTCGTGGTCAACACCCCGGACGGCGGCGGAGCGCGCTCGGACGGCTACCTGATCCGCGAGGCCGCCCTGGCCGCCCGGGTCCCCTGCGTGACGACGATGGCTGGGGCGGCCGCCGCGGTCGAGGCGATCGCCCGCGCGAGCCGCGGCGAGACGGTCTCCCTCCAGGAGCGCGTTGCGAAGCGCACCGCTTAGCGTCGTCGCCGTCGAGACGGTGGGACCGTACGTCCTGCTGCGCCTCGAGCGGGGACCGCTCGAGCCCGGGATCCCGGGGCAGTTCTTCATGCTGCGGCCGCCCGGGCGCCTGCTGCCGCGGCCGATGAGCCTCTGTCTCGCACCTCCCGGCGAGCTCTGGTTTCTCCTCGACGTCGTCGGGCCGGGCACGCGGGCGCTCGCCGAGACCGGGAGCGGGACCGAGATCGGCGTCCTCGGCCCGCTCGGGAACGGCTTCCGCCTGGACGTCGGGCGGCCGCTTCTCGTCGGCGGCGGAATCGGAGTCGCACCTTTCCCCTACCTCTCGCAAGCGCTCGGGGAGCCGCCGGCCGTGCTCGGCTTCCGGAGCGCCTTCCATGCCGAGGCGGCCGCGCTCGTCCCGAACGCCGAGGTCGTCGTCGAGCC
>DATAAQ010000212.1:0-6218 GCA_036260055.1 Gaiellaceae bacterium
CGGTGGGCCGGCGCTCGGCGCGATCGGCTCGGCGTTCGGCGTCCGCGCTGCGCTGACGGCCGCGGCGGGAGCTCTCTCGCCGGCGCTCTGGCTCTACGCCCGCGCACTTCGCCGCGGCGCCGAAGAGGCCGACCCGACGGAGGTTCCGCTCGGCGCCGGCATCCACGCCGGCTGACGGCCGCCGTCGCCGGAGACGCGCCGCCGCGCCGCGTCGGATCCGGCCGCGGCGGCGACCTGCACGGCCGAATTCTCGTATACACTCGGAGTGTCGAACGAGGCGACGAGGCCTCGGGCGCTGGACGCCCGGGGCTCTTTGCATTTAAGGAGGCGAGACGTGGCGCAGATGGAGAGGACAGGACGGGCGACGAGCGACCCGGCACGGCGCCGGGAGGTGCTCGAGCGTGTCGCGAGCGAGGGGGTCAGCTTCGTCCTCCTCTGGTTCACCGACATCGAGGGCCATCTGAAGAGCTTCGCGATCACGCCGGCCGAGCTCGAGGGCGCGCTCGAAGACGGGATGGGGTTCGACGGCTCGTCGATCTCGGGGTTCAACGCGATCGAGGAGTCCGACATGGTCGCCGTCCCCGACCCGGAGACCTTCCAGCTCATGCCGAACGGCGCGCACAGGGTCGCGCGGATGATCTGCGACGTCGTCACGCCGGACGGCGATCCGTACGAGGGCGACCCTCGCTACGTCCTCCGACGCGCGCTCGAGCGCATGCGCGGCCTGGGCTTCGACACGTTCAACGTCGGGCCCGAGCTCGAGTACTTCCTCTTCAAGACCGGCGACGCGCTCGCGCCCGAGGGCCTCGACGAGGGCGGCTACTTCGCCATGACGACGCTCGACGCCGCCACGGAGCTGCGCAACGAGACGATCGGCGCGCTCGAGTCGATGGGGATCCCGGTCGAGTACCACCACCACGAGGTCGGCCCGTCGCAGCACGAGATCGACATGCGCTACGCCCCCGCCCTGGAGATGGCCGACCACACGATCACGTACCGGCTGATCGTGAAGGAGATCGCGGCCAAGAACGGCGTCTACGCGACCTTCATGCCGAAGCCGCTCTTCGGCGAGAACGGCTCCGGGATGCACACGCACCAGTCGCTCTTCGCCGGGGGGAACAACGCGTTCTTCGACGCCGACGACGAGTGGCACCTCTCCGGCGTCGGCAAGGCGTTCATCGCCGGCCAGCTCCACCACGCGCGGGAGATCTCGGCCGTCTTCGCGCAGTGGGTGAACTCCTACAAGCGGCTCGTCCCGGGCTACGAGGCGCCCGTCTACGTCGCCTGGTCGCGCCGCAACCGCTCCGCGCTCATCCGCATCCCGCTCTACCACCCGGGCAAGGAACAGGCCACCCGCGCCGAGATCCGTTGCCCGGACCCGGCCTGCAACCCCTATCTGACGTTCGCCGCCCTCCTCCACGCCGGCCTCGAGGGGATCGAGAGGGGCTACGAGCTGCCCCCGCCGATGGAGCAGAACCTCTACCACCTGACAGCGGAGCAGCGGCGCGAGCGCGGCATCGTCGGGCTCCCCGAGACGCTCGGCGAGGCGATCGACGAGCTCGCGGGGTCGGACCTCGTCAGGCGCGCCCTCGGGCCGCACATCTTCGGCCGCTACGTCGAGCTGAAGCGGAGGGAGTGGGACGACTACCGGGTCCAGCTGACGCCGTGGGAGCTGGAGAAGTACCTCCCCGCCCTGTAGAATCCCGTTCGTGTCACCGCTTCCTTCGTGAAGCGGGGGACTGACTGACGGCCGACTGCGAGCCGCTTCCCTGAGCGGCTCGTGGTCGTTAAGGAGCGCGGGCTGCTAGGCGGCGACGTCGAGGCTCTCGACGGCGGCGGCGAGCGCCGCCTCGAGCTCGCCGAGCGCGAAAGGCTTCACGAGGTAGGCGAGCGGCTCGAGCCGGCGCGTGTGCGAGCTCGGCGGGTGGATGCTCGCGCAGACGATCGGGATGCCCTCCCGCTCGAGGCGGAGGATCTGCGCGGCCGCGAGCGCGCGCGGATCGGCCGGCTCGATCACGAGCACGTCCACGGACGCGTCCCGGAAGCCGGAGCCGCCGTCCTCCGGCGGGAAGACCGCGTCGTGCCCGAGGCGTGCGACGACGTGCGCCAGCAGGCTCCGCACCTCGGGATGCGGCTCGCAGACCAGGATCCTCGCCACCTACCTCATCATCGGCAACGCCTGCGCGAACGCCGGGGGGAAACGGTATGAAAGCGGTAGGAGCGCCGCGCGCAGGCGGCCGGAGCATCTGGTATGGAAGCGGTATGAAGCGCGGGCGCGTTCTCGTCGTCGACGACGACGCCGACATCCGGAACCTCGTGCGCGAGCTCCTCGGGCGGCAGGGATACACCGTGGACGAGGCGCCCAACGGGCGCGACGGGCTCCGTGCGTTCTACGCCGCCTCGCCCGACCTCGTCCTCCTCGACGTCTCCATGCCCGAGCTGGACGGCTGGCAGACGCTCGAGCGCATCCGCGACCTCTCCGACGTCCCCGTCGTCATGCTCACCGCCCGCGCGGCCGAGCTCGAGAAGGTCCGCGGTTTGAAGGCGGGCGCCGACGACTACGTGACGAAGCCCTTCGGACGCCAGGAGCTGCTCGCCCGCGTCGAGGCGCTGCTCCGCCGCGCCGGCCCACGCGCCGACGCCCCCGAGACCTACGGCGACGCGCTCCTGCGCGTCGACTTCGCCCAGCGGAGCGTCAGCGTCCGGGGCCGTGACGTCGTCCTGACGCCGCTCGAGTTCCGCCTCCTCGGGGCCTTCGTCCGCCACCCGAACCAGGTTCTCGGCCACGACCAGATCCTCGAGCTCGTCTGGGGCGACTCCCTGGCCGCCTCCCGAGACCAGGTGAAGCTCTACGTCGGTTACCTGCGCAGGAAGCTCGAGGCCGGGGGCGCCGACCCGGGCGCGATCGAGACCGTGCGCGGCTTCGGCTACCGCTACCGGCCGAGCGCGGCCTGAACCCGCCTGCCGAGCTCCTGCGGGCTGAAGGGCTTCGTGAGGTAGCCGTCGGCGCCCGCGGCGATCCCGTCCTCGACGTCCGTCTCCTGGACACGCGCCGTCAGGAGGAGGATCGGGATCATCCGGGTCGCGGCGTGCTCGCGCAGGCGGCGGACGATCTCGTACCCGTCCAGGCGCGGCATCGTCACGTCGAGGACCGCGACGTCGGGCGTCCGCTCGAGGGCTGCCTCGAGAGCCGCCCGGCCGTCCCCTGCAGCGACGACGTCGCAGCCGTCCCGCTCGAGGCGGAAGCGGACGAGCGTGACGATGTCCGGGTCGTCGTCGGCGACGAGGACGAGCGGGCGCCTGCCGGCGCCGCTCACAGCGCCACCGCCGCGGGAGCGGTTTCGCTCGCCTGCTGTCCGACCGGGAGCGTTACGCGGAACGTCGTGCCCGCCCCCTCCTCGCTCTCGACCTCGATCGCGCCGCCGTGCGCCTCGACGATCGCCTTCGAGATCGCGAGGCCGAGACCCGTGCCCTGGATCGCCTGCTCGGTCGCCGTCGACGTGCGGAAGAAGCGCTGGAAGAGGAACTGCCGCTCGCCCGCCGGGATCCCGATCCCGCTGTCCCGCACCTCGATCACCGCCCGCCTGCGCGCCATGCGGACGCGCACGTCCACGCGGCCGCCGGCCGGCGTGAACTTGACGCCGTTGGAGACGAGGTTGTCGAGGAGCTGACCGATGCGCGCCCGGTCGCCCGCGAGCAGCGGGACCGGGCCTGTCGCGAGCGTCAGCGTGATCCCCTTCTCCTCGGCGGCCGGCCGGGCCGCCTCCACGCTCTCGGAGGAGAGCGCCGCGAGGTCGAGGGCGCCGACGTCGAGCACGAGCTTGCCGGCCTCGATCTGGGCGAGGAAGAGGAGGTCGCCGACGAGGTGGAGGAGCCGGTGCGAGTTCCGCTCGACGACCGCGAGGAACTGGCGCTGCTCCTCGGTGAGGGCGCCGGCCTCGCCGTCGAGCAGCAGCTCCGTGTAGCCGCGGATCGACGTCAGGGGCGTGCGGAGCTCGTGCGAGACGAGCGCGATGAACTCGTCCTTCAGCTTGTCGAGCTCGCGCAGGCGCTCGTTCTGCGCGGCGAGGTCGCGCCGGGCGGCCTCCCGCTCGGCCTCGGCGCGGATGCGCTCGGTCACGTCGAGGAGGAAGCCCTGCGCATGCAGCGGCTTGCCGCCGTCGTCGCGCGCGATCATGACGTGGTCCTGCACCCACACGTCGCGCCCGTCCTTCGCCACGAAGCGGTACTCGGAGGTGAAGGGCTCCGCCTTCGCGTACGCCTCCGCGTGCTGCGCGAGCACCCGCTCGCGGTCTTCCGGATGAAGCACCTTGGGGAAGAACTCGGTGTCGCCGAGCCAGGCGACCGGGGAGTAGCCAAGGAGGTCCTCGACCTGCGGGCTGATGTAGATGGCCGAGCTCGTCTCGTCGAGGTTGTCGATGTAGGTGACGAGCGGAAGCTGCTCGATCAGGCTCCGGTAGCCGCGCTCGGCGGCGCTCAGCTTGCGCTCGGCGCGCTCTCGCTCGTCGAGCGCGCGCCTGAGCTCGCCCGCGTGCTCGGCGAGGCGCTCGTTGCGGGCCGCGAGCGTGCGCGTCACCTGTCGGAGGATCGGGACGAGCGTGGCGTAGAGGAGGAGGAGTGCGACGCCGAGCGTGATCCCGACCGGCGTCATCGTCGCGCGCACGTCGCGTGCGACCGAGGCGTAGTCGAAGTAGAGGTCGAGGGCGCCGACGACCGTTCCCTGTTGCCGGAGCGGGACGAGGGTCTCGATGGTCTTCAGGTCCCGGCGGGCGCCTTCGTCGGCCATGTTGACGACCTCCCGGAGCGTCCGTCCGGCGAGTGCCGCCTCGAGGTCGCCCGCCTCCTGCGAGCGTGCGCCGACGAGGCGGTGGTCGCTCGCGTAGGCGAGCACGCCGGCCCGCGTCCACACCTTGACGAGGACGAGGTCGTCCGAGATCTCGTCCGCGAACGCGCGGTCGAGCGCTCGCGCGCGCTGCGGCGAGACCGGCCGGACGACGTCGGACGGCCGGAGCTCGGCCCGGATGCGCGCCGCGACGCGCTCGCCGCGCGCGGCGAGGTCCCGCTCGGCCCGGCTCTGGGTCTCGTGGCGGACGACCCAGAAGATGACGACTCCCGCCGCCAGGAGCGCGAGCGCGCTGTAGGCGGCGAAGCGGAGGACGAGTCGCGGCGGCCGTTCAGCCGTCGGCGCAGGGGCGCTCATGGGCTCGTTATCGGTGTCGCGAAACCCTGGCTTAAGCTTCGGGCGTGGACCGCTCGGCACGCCACCTGCGCCTGCTCACCGAGACGATCGCCGCCGTCAACTCGACCCTCGACCTCGACGAGGTCTTCGAGCTGATCGCCCACAAGGTCGCCGAGGCGCTCGAGACCGACGCGTGCTTCGTCTACCTCTTCGACGAGGGCGCCGACGAGCTCGTCTTACGGGCCTCGTTCGGCACCCGGGTCGAGCTGATGACCCGCGTGCCCAAGATGCGACCCGGGGAGGGGATCACCGGAACGGCGGCCGCGGAGCGACGGCCGATCATGATCGCGCGCGACGCCCATCTCGACCCCCGCTTCAAGGGCTTTCCCAACCTGCGGGAGGAGCAGTACCAGTCCATCCTGGCCGTCCCGATTCTCGCGCGCGACCGGCTCGAGGGCGCTCTCAACGTCCGGACGAAGGAGCCGCGCGACTTCGGCGAGGCCGAGATCGACCTCCTCATGGCGATCGCGAGCCAGGTCGCGCAGGCGATCGAGAACGCCAAGCTCTACGACCACGCGCAGCGGCGCGTGGCGGAGCTCGAGGCGCTCGCGGCGATCTCCGAGGCCGTCTCCCAGTCGCTCTACCTGGAGGAGTCGCTCGAGGCGATCGTGAAGACGACGATGGAGGCGGTCGACGCGACCGGTGCCGCGCTCGTCCTCGAGGACGGCACGATCGCCTGGCCGGAGGGTCGCGCCGGCGCGTACGCGGCCCGCTTCCCGCTCCGCTGGAAGGGCCGGGAGATCGGGGAGCTCGTCTGCGACCGCGACCATCCCTTCCGCCCCGAGGAGGAGCGCCTGCTCGCCTCCATCGCGCACCACGCGGCGGTCGCGCTCGAGCACGGGCGCACCGTCATGCGCGGCGTGCTCGCCCAGGAGATCCACCACAGGGTCAAGAACAACCTGCAGACCGTTGCCTCGCTCCTCCGGCTGCAGGCGGGCGCGCGCGAGGTCGACCCCCGCAAGGCGCTCGACGACTCCGT
>DATAAQ010000213.1:0-6676 GCA_036260055.1 Gaiellaceae bacterium
GCCTCGCCCCGCGCCTGCTCGGGCGAGAGGTAGCCGGCCGTCCCGAGCACCGTGCCGGCGGCCGTCATCCCGCCCGTCGTGTCGTCGATCGCGCGCGCGATGCCGAAGTCCGCCACCTGGAGCTCGCCGCGTGCGTCGAAGAGGAGGTTGGCCGGCTTGACGTCGCGGTGGACGATCCCCTCGGCGTGGGCGGCGTCCAGGGCGGCGGCGGCCTGGGCGAGCCAGCCGAGGACGCGTCTGCGGTCGCTCCCTTCCTCGCGGGCGCGGTCGGCGAGCGTGCCGCCCGGGAGGTACTCCATGACGATGAACGGCCGGCCGCGCCACTCGCCGACGTCGAAGATCGTGACGACGTGCGGGTACGTCGAGAGCCGGGCCGCCGTCAGGGCCTCGCGCTGGAACCGCCGGCGCAGGTCCTCGTCGCCGGCGAAGCGTTCGTCGAGGACCTTCACCGCCACCTGCCGGTTCAGCTCGCGGTCGCGGGCGGCGTAGATCTCGCCCATTCCTCCCGCGCCGACCAGACGCGGCTCCAGGTACCGCTCCGGCAGGACCCCGGGATGTGCCATCGCTCTTCCTTAGCCGCCCGCCGAGGGGGCGAAACGCCGGAGGGCGATCCCCGCGCGCTCGCCGCTCGCAATGGCCGCTTCACTCGGCTACCTTCTATGCCGATAGGGGTCCCGATCGGCTCATGCGGCGCGCTCTCCTCATCTCCGCTCTCCTCTCGGCCGTGCTCGTTCTCGCGCCGAGCGCGAGCGCCCGTGCGCTCTTCGTGCTCGACGGCAGGGGCTGGGGCCACGCCGTCGGGATGAGCCAGTGGGGCGCCTTCGGCATGGCGAAGGGGGGAAGCTCCTACCGGGAGATCCTCGGGCACTACTACACGGACGTGAGCCTCTTCACACGGCCGAGCAGCCCGACGGTCCGCGTCGAGCTCGCGGCGGGCCGCACCTCGCTTCTCGTCGGGTCGAGCGGGTCGTTCCGGGTCAGCGCCGGCACGAGGACCGCGACGCACAAGCCGGGCAGCGCGACGGTGACGAAGACCTCGACCGGCCGGATCAAGGTGCAGGGCATCTCGGGCTCGTTCAAGAGCCCGGCCACGTTCACGGCGACGTCCTCGTCCGCGCCGCTCCGACTCGGGTCCTCGCACTACCGCGGCTCCTTCGTCGTCAGCGTCGCCGCCGGCGCTCTCCGTCTCGTCAACCGTCTCGACATGGAGCTCTACCTCCGCGGAGTCGTGCCGCGCGAGTCGCCCGCGTGGTGGCCCCAGGCCGCGCTGCGGGCGCAGGCCGTCGCGGCCCGTTCCTACGCCCTCTACTCGCTCGTCCGCGGCCCCGGCAAGTGCAACGGCGCCTTCTGCCCCGACACGCGCGACCAGGTGTACGGAGGGCTCGACGGCGAGGAGCCGTCGACGAACGAGGCAGTCGCGGCGACCGCCCGCCAGGTGATCCTCGACAAGGCGGGCGAGGTCGCGCAGGCGTTCTTCCACTCCAGCTCGGGCGGGCGCACCGCCGACTCGGTCGACATCTGGGGCGGAAGGGTCTCGTACCTGAAGAGCGTCGCCGATCCGCTCGACCTCGTGCGGGAGAACCCGAACAGGTCCTGGCGCGTCCTCCGCACGCCCGCTCAGCTGCGGAGCCAGCTCGGCCTGCCGCGCACGCCGAACGACGCGACCGTGACGCGCGACTCGTCCGACCGCGTCGGCAGCATCCGGGCCTCGGGCCCCGGCTGGGCCACGATCGTCGACGGCGGCGACAGCCTGCGCTGGCGCATGGGACTCAAGTCGAACCGGTTCTGGCTGGGAGTCCTACGGCTGACGAGGTCCGACGGACGGATCGAGTGGGGCGCGCGGTCGACCCTCTCCGCCTTCACGCGCGGTGTCCGGAACGCCCTGCTCCAGCGCCGGGTCTCCGGCGGCACGTGGCAGGACATGACCACCGTGGACGGGTCGCAGAGCCTGCGGGTCGCTCCGCGGCGGACGACGTCGTACAGGCTCGGCCGCCCCGCGTTCGGCATCACGGTCACCGTTCGCGTGGAGCCGAAGCTCCGGATCACGATGGTTCGGGCCCGCTCGCTCTCGGGCACGATGCGGCCGCGGCTTGCGGGGACGACCGTCTCGGTGCAGAAGCTCGCCTCCGGCGCCTGGAGGACCGTCGGGTCCGGGACCGTGAACGCCGACGGCGCCTGGACGGCGGCGTTCCGCGTGCGCCCGGGGTCCTACCGCGCGGTCGCGGCGCCGGGACAGGGTCTCGTGCCGGGCACGAGCCCGACCCTCAAGGTCGGCGCCTAGCCCGAGGCGCCGAGGAGCTCCTCGTCCGGCACGTCGCGAATCTGCCGGGCGGGGTTTCCGACGACGACCGCGCGCGCGGGGACGTCGCGGGTGACGACCGCGCCGGCGCCGACGAACGCCTCCTCGCCGACCTCGATCCCGGGCAGGAGCACGGCGCCGCCGCCGATGCGCGCCCCTCGCCGGATGACCGGGCCGCGCCTGAGCTCGAGCCGCCGCTCCGTCCGGCCCATGAAGTTGTCGTTCGTCGTCACGACGCCGGGCGCGACGAAGACGTCCTCCTCGACTCGGGAGTACGCGGTCACGTACGCGTTCGCCTGGATGCGGGTGCGGGCGCCCACCGTCGTGTCGTTCTCGACGAGCGAGCCTCGCCCCACGACGACCTCGTCCCCGAGCTCGCAGCGCTCCCGCACGCACGCCTGGTCGCCGACGATCACGCCGCGGCCGAGCCTGCTGCCTGCGAAGACGACGGCGCCGGCGAGGATGCGGGCTCCTTCGCCCACGACGAGCGGCGGCAGGACGTCTTGCGTCGCCGTCGAGCGCGGTCCGAGCGTCGGCTGCTTGCCGACGACGGCGTGCGGCTCCACGACGACGTCCTCGCCGAGCTCGGTGCCGGGGTAGACGACCGCGGAGGGAGCGATCACACCCGCTCCCGCTCGAGCGAGGCCTGCAGCTGCTCGAGCGTGCGCACGACCGAGACGCCGGCGCGCGCGGCCGCGAGCGGATCCCCGTCCCCTCGCACGAGCCCGAGGAAGTGCTCGCACTCGCGCCGCAGCGGCTCGTCGTTCGCGACCTTCGGGATGGAGATGTCGCCGGTGCGCGTCCGCCACTCACCGTAGGTGTCCGTCCGCTGCTCCGTGCCCTTGTCGTAGACGGTCACCTTCCGCTCGAGCTCCATGTCGTCGAAGACCGCCATTTTGCGGTCGCCGACGACCGTCATCCGCCGCATCTTGTGCGGGTCGAGCCAGGAGAGGTGCATGTGGGCGACGACCCCGCTCGGGAAGCGGACGTAGCAGAAGACGACGTCCTCGATCCCCTCGCTCAAGAACGACTCTCCGCGCGCCCAGCACTCGGCCGGCTCCTCGCCGACGAGGTGGAGGATGACGGAGAGGTCGTGCGCGCCGAGGCTCCAGAGCGCGTTCTCGTCGCGGCGGATCTGCCCGAGGTTCTGGCGGTTCCCGTAGACGTAGAGGATGCGGCCGAGCTCGCCCGCGTCGACGAGCTCCTTGAGCTTGGCGACGGCCGGGTGGTAGAGGAGGAGATGCCCGGGCATGAGCACCAGCCCGCGCTCCTCGGCGACGGAGACGAGCTCCGCCGCGGCCTCGGCCGAGAGGGCGAGAGGCTTCTCGACGAAGACGTGCTTCCCGGCCAGGAGCGCCCGCCGCGCGAGCTCGTGGTGGGTGACGACGGGCGTCGCGACGACGACGGCCTCGAGCGAGGCGTCCTCGAGCAGGTCCTCGAAGCGGGTCGTCGCGCGCGCCTCGGGATGGCGTATCCGGTAGCGCTCCAGCCGGGTCTCGTCCCGGTCGGCGATCCACGCGAGCCGGCTTTCCGGGAGGTCCCGGAAGTTGCGGGCGAGGTTCGGCCCCCAGTAGCCGAGGCCGACGAGTCCGACGGTGAGCGGCGGGGCCGCTAGAGCTTCCATACGCGGCCGTCGGCCGAGCCGTTCCGCCCCGTCGCGTTGCGGAAGTCGACCACCAGGCGCGCGCGCGCGGCGAGCGCCTCGTAGTCGATGCCCGAGTGCGCCGTCACGATGGCGACGCAGTCGGCCTCGTCCACGGCGCCGTCGAGCTCCCGGGAGCTGAGGCCGTGCTCGGGGAGCCGGTCGATGTGCGGGTCGTGGTAGGAGACGTCCGCGCCCTCGTCGCGCAGGAGCTCGATCAGCTTCAACGCGGGCGACTCGCGCAGGTCGGCGACGTCGGCCTTGTACGCGACGCCGACCAGGTGGATGCGGCTGCCCTTGACCGCGCGCTCGTGCGAGTTGAGCGCCCGCGTGATCTTCTCCAGGCAGAAGTAGGGCATGTTCTCGTTGACCTTTCCCGCTAGCTCGATGAACTCGGTGTAGAAGTCGTACTCCCGCGCCTTCCACGACAGGTAGAAGGGGTCGACGGGCAGGCAGTGCCCGCCCAGGCCGGGGCCGGGCTTGAAGCTCATGAACCCGAAGGGCTTCGTGGCGGCCGCTTCGACGACCTCCCAGACGTCGACGTGCATGCGGTCGCAGAGCTGGGCAAGCTCGTTGACGAGCGCGATGTTGACCGAGCGGAAGATGTTCTCGAGGAGCTTCGTCAGCTCGGCCGCCTCCGGCGAGGAGACCGGGATGACCGTGTCGATCGCGCGCCGGTAGAGCTCCACCGCCCGCGCGCTGCAGGCCGCGGTCAGCCCGCCGACGATCTTCGGGGTCGTCTTCGTCGTCCAGTCGGTGCGCCCGGGATCGACCCGCTCCGGGGAGAAGGCGAGGTTGAAGTCCGTGCCGACCTCGAGGCCCGAGGCGGCGAGGACCGGGAGGACGTCCTCGCGGGTCGTGCCCGGGTAGGTCGTCGACTCGAGGACGACGAGGTGTCCCGGGCGGAGGCGGTCGGCGATCTTGCCGACGGCGCCGAGGACGATCGAGAGATCGGGCTCCCGGTTCGGGGAGAGCGGTGTCGGGAGGGCGACGAGGACGGCGTCGGTCTCGCGGATGGCGTCGTAATCGGTGGTGGCGGCGAAGGCCCCCGTCTCGACGAGCGTGCGGAGGCGGTCGGAGGGGACGTCCTCGACGTGGCTCTCCCCGCGGTTCAGGGCTTCGACCCGGCCGGCGTCGATGTCGAGCAGGACGACTCGCTGGCCCGCCTCCGCGAAGACGTGCCCGAGCGGCACGCCGACGTAGCCGGCACCGACGATGGCGATGTCGCGCTTCATTCGCGCTCCATCGTACAAAGGAGGTGCGCGATCCTCTCCGAGGCGCGGCCGTCCCCGTAGAGGACGGGGCGGGCGGCCTGCGGGCGCGCCTCGTGGACCGCCTGGACGATGAGGTCCGGGTCGGTCCCGACGAGGCGGTTCCAGCCGGTCGCGAGCGTCTCCACCCACTCACTCGTCGTCCGCAGCGTCACGCAGGGGACGCCGTACCAGTAGGCCTCCTTCTGGACGCCGCCCGAGTCGGTCAGGACGACGCGCGCCTGCGAGGCGAGCGCCGCGAAATCGAGGTAGCCGACGGGCGGCATCGTGCGGACGTTCGAGTCGAGCGAGATCCCGGCGGCCGCGAGGGCTGCCGTCGTCCTGGGGTGCGCGGGAAAGACGACGGGCTCCTCGACCCGCGCGAGCGCTTCTGCGACGCGCGCGAGCGCTTCCGGCCGCGTGTTCGCCTCGCGGTGAAGCGTGAGGACGACGTACGCGCCCGGCTCGACCCCCGCCTCGGACAGCGCCCGGGAGCGCTCGCGGGCGATCGGCGCCAGCCGGCGGTTGGCGTCGTACATGACGTCGCCGACCTGGTGGACGCCCGCGGTGATCGCCTCCGCCGCCAGGTTGGCGACGGCGACGTCGGTGGGGCAGAAGAGGAGGGACGAGAGCCGGTCGACGACGAGGCGGTTCACCTCCTCGGGCATCGTCCTGTCGAACGAGCGCAGGCCCGCCTCGACGTGGGCGACCGGCACGACCTGCTTGGCCGCCGCCAGCGCGCCCGCGAGGGTCGAGTTCGTGTCCCCGTACACGAGGACCGCGCCGGGGTCCTCGGCGAGCACGGCCGCCTCGATTCCCGGCAGCATGCGGGCCGTCTGCTCGGCGTGGGTACCCGGCCCGCTCTCCAGCCGGTACGCGGGGGCGGCGAGGCGGAGCTCCTCGAAGAAGACGGCCGAGAGCTCGTCGTCGTAGTGCTGGCCCGTGTGGACGGTGACCTCCTCGATGCCCGCGTTTCGGATGGCGAGCGAGAGGGGAGCAGACTTCACGAACTGCGGCCTGTTGCCGACGACGGAAAGGATTCGCAAGCCGGGGGCGAATGTAGCCGAACGATGACGCGCAAGCTCCTCCTCGGCGGGCTCCCCGCCCTCGCGGCCTGCTACCGGGCCGGCCGGACGGCCGCCTGGTACGGCCGCCGCCGCCTCCAGCGGGCGTAGGGCCGCCGCTACAATGGGCCTTCCCCTGGGCCGTTAGCTCAGCTGGTAGAGCAGGGGACTCTTAATCCCAAGGTCGAAGGTTCGAATCCTTCACGGCCCATCCTCGAAGGTTCTCCCTCTTTGAGCACTCGCACGAGCTCGACGCCATTGTGGCGCCTCCTACGGGTCAACTAGGGGTCAACAGCGGAACGCAGCTTCTCGCCCGTGGCCTGGGCCGAGCTCGCGGCACGAGCGGGCGCGGAGGCGGCGGGAACTGCGATCGCGATGCGGTAGCAGAGCGGCCTCCTGACATCTCGCCTTGACCCTGTGC
>DATAAQ010000214.1:0-1809 GCA_036260055.1 Gaiellaceae bacterium
CGCCGCCAGAGCGAGAGAAGCTCGTCGTACGAGCGCTTCTCCGGCCTCGAGGGCGGCGTCGAGAGCGCGAACGGCACGACGATCGAGCCCGGCGTGTTGGGCGTCTCGTGGCTCGGGAGGTCCGCGCCCGGCGCGACGATCTTGAACGTCTGCGCCGAGGCCGCCGACGCGAAGACGGCCGCGACCAGCGCGGCGAGCAGGGGGGCCGCGCGCCTCATTCGGAGGCGGCGAGCCGCAGGCCCGGCACCGGCTCGTCCTCGGGCGCCCCGGGCTCGTCCTCGGCGGCGACCGCCGCGACGGCGGAGCTCTCCCGGAGCGCCCGCTCGACGGCGATCTCGAAGTCGTGCCGGTTCGTCGCCGCGGCGGCCGCCACCTCGCGGTCGACGACGTCTTCGACGACGAGCCGGACGAGGTGCTGGGAGAAGCTCTGCATGTGGTGGAACGAGCCCTCCTCGATCGCGTCGGTGATCCCTTCCGTCTTCTCGGGCTCACGAATGAGATCCGCGATCCGGGCGGTGTTGACGAGAACCTCCACGGCGGCGACGCGGCCGCCGTCCTTGCGGGGGAGCAGCCGCTGGCTGATGACGCCGCGGAGGACCCCGGCGAGCACCTGCCGCACCATCGTCTGCTTCGCCGCCGGGAAGAACTCGACGAGGCGGCCGACCGTCTCGGCGGCGTCGAGCGTGTGGAGCGTCGAGAAGACGAGGTGGCCCGACTCCGCGGCTTGGAGGGCCGTCTGGGCGGTCTCCTCGTCGCGGAGCTCGCCAAGCAGGATGACGTCGGGGTCCTGGCGCAGCACGCGGCGGAGCGCCTGCTGGAAGGACTCGGTGTCGAGCCCGACCTCGCGCTGGTTCACGATGCACGCCCAGTCGTCGTGCACGAACTCGATCGGGTCCTCGATCGTGACGATGTGCTGGCGGCGGTTCTTGTTGATCCAGCTGATCATCGCCGCGAGCGTCGTCGACTTCCCGGAGCCCGTCGCGCCCGTGACGAGGACGAGGCCGCGGTGCTCCTCGGCGAGCTTCGCCACCCCGGCGGGAAGGCCGAGCTTCTCGAAGCTCGGGATCTCCTTGGGGACGAAGCGGAAGGCGAACGAGATCGAGCCGCGCTGGCGAAAGCCGTTCACGCGGAAGCGGCCGATGCCGTCCGCGAGGTAGGACGTGTCGAGGTCGCCGCTCTCGAGGAAGGCCTCGCGCTTGGCCGGCGTGCGCTCCGTGACGACGAGGAGGACCGTCTCGAGGTCGGAGTCGGTCAGCAGCCGCTGCTCGAGCGGCCGCAGCTCGCCGTCGACGCGCACCATCGCAGGGGAGGCGACCTTCAGGTGCAGGTCGCTGCCTCCCGTCTCGATGACGCGTGCGAGGAGCTCGTCGAGGTTCATGACGCCGCTCGGCGTATCGGCCGGGCGCGCGCCGGGTCCTTAGCTAGAACGAGGGATGGCCGCCGCTACAATTGCCGGGCCGCGGGGGAGTTCCCGAGCGGCCAAAGGGGACGGGCTGTAAACCCGTTGGCTCTGCCTTCGTAGGTTCGAATCCTACCTCCCCCACCTCTCCAGCTAGGAAGCGCCGACGAAGAAGGCCCCGTCCCGACGGGGCCTTCTCGCCTGACGTTCGATCAGGACTCGTGCTACGGCCGCGAGATCTCCTCGACGACCTCGCCCGTCTTCACTTCCTCGGCGTGGCGGGCGACGTCGGCCTGGGCGACGATGCCGACCAGGCGGTCGTTCTCGACCACGGGGAGACGCCGCACCTGGTGGCGCGCGAGCAGCTGGAGGGCCTCGTCGAGGCTGTCGTCGGGCGAGACCGTGACGAC
>DATAAQ010000215.1:0-1985 GCA_036260055.1 Gaiellaceae bacterium
TTGAGCCGGATCTCGCCCTCGTCGGGCCCGTAGAGCCCGTAGAGGATGTTCATCAGAGTCGACTTGCCGGCTCCGTTCTCGCCCAGGAGCGCGTGCACCTCGCGCCGCCGCAGCTCGAAGTCGACGTGGTCGTTGGCGACGACGCCGGGGAAGACCTTCGTGATGCCCTTGAGCTCGAGGAGGGGCGTCTCTTCCATCGGGAGAGCCGAGGGAGCGGGACGGGCCCCGCCCCCTCGGTGAGCCGCGTCTACGGGACGGTCTCGGGGATGGTGACCTCCCCGTCGATGATCATCTGCTCCTGCTCCTCGAGCTCGTCGAGGATGGCCTGGTCGACCTGGTCGCTGATCTCGCCCAGCCCGACGCCCTCCTCCGCAAGGCCGAAGGACGTCACGCCGCCCTCGAACTCGCCCGTGGCCGCCTTCTCGACCGTCTGGAAGACGGCCTCGTCCACGCGCTTGACGGCGCTCGTGAGGATGTGATCGCCGAGGAAGGCCTGGTCCTTGTCGACGCCGATGCCCCAGACGCTCTTCTCCTGCGCCGCGTCGAGGGCGCCGAGGCCGCAGCCGCCCGCGACCTGGAAGACCACGTCGGAGCCCTTCGCGATCTGGTCGAGCGCGACCTCCTTGCACTTCGCCTGGTCGACGAAGTCCTGGGAGTAGCCGTTGAGCGTCTCGATGTCCGGGTTCGCCGCCTTCGCGCCCGCTTGGAAGCCGGCGATGAAGCGGTCGACCGGCGGGATCTTCTGTCCGCCCACGGTCGAGACGGTGCCGGACTCCGACATCTTGGCCGCGAGGTAGCCGGCCAGGTAGCCGACCTCCTGCTCCTTGAACACGAGCCCGAGCAGGTTCGGCGGCGGGCTTTCGTAGGCGAAGTCGATGATGGCGAAGTTCGACTCGGCGAACTCGCCGGCGGCCTGCTCTGTGGCCTCACCCATGAGGAAGCCGTTGGAGATGATCAGCTCGTACCCCTCCTCCGCCAGCTGCGAGAGGTTGGGGATGTAGTCGGCGTCGGACTTCGACTCGAGCACCCGGCTCTCGACGCCGAGCTCGTCCACGGCCCTCTCGATCCCGCTGTTCGCGAGCTCGTTGAAGCCGCGGTCGTTGAGGCCGCCGATGTCGGTCACGAGACCGACGCGGATCGACTCCGCGGCCGCGCCCGTATCGGTCGCGGCGCCCGTCTCCGCCGGCGCCGCCTCTTCCTCTTCGTCGTCGTCGCCGCCGCAGCCGGCCGCGACAGTGGCGAGCGCCAGCACCACGAGCAGCGCCGACAGCCACCACAGCCATCTCTTTCCCTTCAAGTTGCGCCTCCTCTGCCCGGTTCGTGTCGTGCGAGGGCGACTCTATCCCGCTTGGAGGACGGTTACTAGCGGCAGCGCGGGCTACTGCGTGGAGAGGACGCGTTCGAGGTCCGCCTCGCCGACGAGCACGCGTCGCGGCTTCGACCCCTCGTAGCCGGAGATGATGCCGCGGCGCTCCAGCATGTCGATCAGCCGGCCCGCGCGCGTGTACCCGACACGCAGCCGCCGCTGCAGCAGCGAGACCGAGGCCGTCTGCGTCTGGACGACGATCTCGATCGCGCGGTCGAGCAGCGGGTCCTCGTCCGGGTCGAAGTCGCCGTCCCCCTAGCCCTCGCCGTCGTCGCCCTCGGCGAACACCTCCGGCAGCTCGAGCAGCGACTCGTCCAGCTCCTGCTCGCGCTGGTGGCGGCACTGCTCGACGATCAGCGCCACTTCCTCCTCGCTCACGTACGCGCCCTGGACGCGCTGGAGCCGCGACGTGCCCAGCGGCTTGAAGAGCATGTCTCCCTGTCCGAGCAGGCTCTCGGCGCCCGACTGGTCGAGGATGACGCGCGAGTCCGTCTGGCTCGAGACCGCGAACGCGATCCGTGACGGGACGTTCGCCTTGATCATTCCCGTGATCACGTCCACGGACGGGCGCTGCGTCGCGAGCACCAGGTGGATCCCGACGGCGCGGGACTTCTGCGCC
>DATAAQ010000216.1:0-12487 GCA_036260055.1 Gaiellaceae bacterium
CGACATCATCTACGGCGACGGCATCTCGTGGGAGGGAAGCGTCCTCGACGTCGGGCTCGAGCGGAAGCTCGTCCAGAAGTCCGGCTCCTACTTCAGCTACGGGGACGAGCGGCTCGGGCAGGGGCGCCAGAACGCGACCGCGTTCCTGCGCGAGCATCCCGACGTGACGGAGGCCATCCTCCGCGCCGTCCAGGCTGAGATCGGTCCCGACGCGGTCGCGTCGTCGCGGCTCCTGCCCGCGAGCGAGGGAACGGCGCCGAAGGCGTCCACGGACGCGAAGGAGCCGGCCGAGGTGGCATCGGCCCGGCCGTAGGCACATGGCCGCGAGGCTGACGGAGCTCCGCCGCAGCCGCCCCGGCCGCGTCGCGCTCGAGGTGGACGGCCGGCCCTGGCGGACGGTCCCGGACGAGGTCGTCGTCCGCTGCGGCCTCGCCGCGGGTATGGAGCTCCGGCGTCCGCAGCTCCGCGACATCCGCCGGGCGCTCCGAGAAGCGGAGGCGCTCGAGGCGGCCGTGCGCGCGCTCGTCCGGCGCGACCTCTCGCGCAGCCGCCTCGACGAGCGCCTCCGCGCCCGCGGGGTCGCTCCAGGCGAGCGCGAGCGCGCCGTCGCACTCTGCTCCGAGGCGGGCTACGTCGACGACGTTCGCGCGGCGCGGCGCCGTGCCGGCGCGCTCTGCGAGCGCGGCTGGGGCGACGCCGCCGTCGAGGAGCGCCTGGCCGCGGAAGGCTTCTCCGCCGAGGCCGCACGAGCGGCGCTCGCAGAGCTCCCGCCGGAGAGCGAGCGCGCGGCCGCCGCCGCGGGGCGCGTCGGCGACCGCCGCAAGGCGTGGAGCCGCCTGGCCCGACGGGGGTTCTCCGCGGACGCGATCGAGGCCGCCGTCGGCGTGCTGGACGAGGACGGTGCGGGCGGGCTAGGATAGCGGTACGGATTCACCAAAAAGTGCCTGCATTTGGAACGGCTTTCGCCGAATCGGACCGAAACGAAGACACGACCACGTGAGACGAGCGCTAACGACGACCACCCGCGAGCCGGCCTGGAGGACGACTCGGGCGAACCGGTAGCCCGCTGACGAGGCGCGCTCCGCGCCGCTCGCACCCGATTCTTCGAAGTGCCGTTCCTACGGGCTCGACCACGTAGGAGCGAGCAATGGGGATTTCCATCGGCCTCCTGATCCTGGGGATCCTGCTGGGCCTTGCCCTCGGCGCATTTCTCGGTACGCGCGTCTTCGTCTCCCGCCGGCTCTCGGCCGCCGAGCGCGAACGCGAGCGCCTCGTCGCGGACGCCGAGCGCGCCGCCGAGGCGATCCGCCGCGAGGCCCAGATCGAGACGCGGGAGCTTGCGCTCAAGCTCCGCGCCGACGTGGAGCAGGACCTGAGGGACAAGCGCGCCGAGATCGTCAAGATCGAGGAGCGCGTCGTTGCGAAGGAAGAAGAGATCGACCGCAAGCTGACGGAGTTCGAGCGGCGCGAGCAGGGGGTCCTCGACCGCGAGACGCACCTGCGGCAGCTCCAGGAGGAGACGAAGGAGGCCAGGGAGGCGCAGCTCAAGGAGCTCGAGCGGATCTCCGGGCTCACCGTCGACGAGGCGAAGCGGAACGTGCTCGAGCGCTCCGAGGAGCTCGTACGCCATGACCTCGCCCGCATGGTCCGGCAGATGGAGGAGGAGGCCCGGACAGACGCGAAGCGGCGGGCGCGCAACCTCGTCGCCGACGCGCTGCAGCGCGTGGCGGCGAGCCATGCCGCCGAGACGACGGTCTCGCTCGTCGAGCTTCCGTCCGACGACATGAAGGGACGGATCATCGGCCGCGAGGGGCGGAACATCCGCGCCCTCGAGAACCTGACCGGCGTGGACTTCATCATCGACGACACGCCGCAGGCCGTCGTGCTGTCCTCGTTCGACGGCGTGCGCCGCGAGGTGGCCAAGCTCACGCTCGCGAAGCTCGTCGAGGACGGCCGCATCCACCCGTCGCGGATCGAGGAGATGTACTACCACTCGAAGGCGGAGATCGAGGAGCACATCCGCCAGGCCGGAGAGCAGGCGGTCTTCGAGGCGAACTGCGGCAAGATGCACGAGGAGCTGGTGAAGCTGCTCGGCCGCCTGCGCTACCGGACGAGCTACGGGCAGAACATCCTGAAGCACTCGCTCGAGTGCTCGCACCTGGCGGGGATCATGGCGTCTGAGCTCGGCGCGAGCGTGAAGACGGCGAAGCGGGCGGCGCTCCTCCACGACGTCGGGAAGGCGATGACGCACGAGGTCGAGGGCTCGCACGCGCTCATCTCGGCCCAGCAGGCGAAGAGGTTCGGCGAGTCGCAGCACGTCGTCCATGCGATCGAGGCGCACCACTACGAGGTGCAGCCGCAGACGGTCGAGGCGGTGCTCGTCATCGCCGCCGACGCGATCTCGGCCTCGCGGCCGGGGGCGCGGGGCGAGAGCCTCGAGAACTACATCAAGCGGCTGGAGACGCTCGAGAAGATCGCCGCCGACAAGAAGGGCGTCGAGCGCGTGTACGCGCTTCAGGCCGGCCGCGAGATCAGGGTGATGGTGAAGCCGACCGAGATCGACGACGACACGGCCGTCCTTCTCTCGCACGAGATCGCGCGCGAGATCGAGGAGCAGCTCGAGTACCCGGGGCAGATCAAGGTGACCGTCATCCGCGAGAGCCGCGCCGTCGAGTTCGCCAAGTAGGCCCGGTCTACTTCGGCGTCGGCCGCCCCGCGAGGTCGAGCCGCGCGACCTGCGGCTCGTGGTCGCTCGTCTGGTCGGCGAACTCCGAGTTGACGTGCACGACGTCGTACGCGAACGGGAAGCCCTCGAGCAGGTTTTCGCTGAGGAGGATCTGGTCGAGCACCTGCGAGTTGCCCTCGAAGACGTACGAGTAGCGCTCTGCCTTCGGCAGCGTGTCCATCAGCGTCGTCAGGACGCCGCCCTCGAGGATCTCCACCGTCTCGGAGAACTCGAAGTCGTTGATGTCGCCGAGGACGACGACGTTCGCGTTCGGGTCGGCGGCGAGGATCTCGTCGACGAACTCGTTGACGACCTGCGCCTGCTGGTGCCGAGCGACCTCCGTGTGCCGGGTGGGGGGCTGGAAGCGGCCGAAGAGCGGATCGTCCCCGCCCTTCGAGCTGAAGTGGTTGACGACTGCGAAGAGCTTCTTGCCGCGCGCCCGGAGCTCGAGGGCGAGCGACTTGCGCGTGTCGACGAACGCGGGGCTCGTCGGCTCGATGCGGCCGGGGCTCGGCGAGAGCTGCGGCCCCGAAGGATGTTCGACGACCGTCGTGGCCGTCGTCGCGTCGCCGCCTGGGCGGTCGACGACGCTGAGGCCGCGGTCGGTTCGGAAGAGGAAGCCGACGCGGATGTTGCCGCCGGGCGCGCCTCCGTCCTCGTTGTCCAGGGGGTCGATCTGCCGGTAGTCGTAGACCGGGCCGCCGGCCGCCTGGATGGCGGCGATGAGCGTGCTCCATGTCAGGGAGGCGTCGGTCGTGCCGGTGTCCGCCTGCCCGTCGTTGTCCTGAACCTCCTCGATCGCGATCAGGTCGGGCGCGCGGAGGTGGTCGACGATCACCTCGGCGTGGCGCGCGAACGCCGGCCCGTCGCCCGGGTCGAGGTTCTCGACGTTGTACGTCGCGACGGCGATCTCCTGGTCGGCCGGCGCCGCCGTCACCTCGCGCTCGAGGCCGCCGTCCACCGCCGTCAGCGGCGCCGTCACGTTGAGCTTGAAGTTCCCGAAGCTGTAGTCGAGGACGCCGACCACCGGCGTCGTGAAACCGTCCCCGAGGTCGACGACCGGCGTGGCGCGGAGCGTGTCGTCGAGCATGATCCGCTCGGGATTGAAGTCGCCCGGCGCGATGACGACGCCGCCCCGGGCCGTCCGCGGGCCCGCCGCCGCTCCGCCGTCGCCGACGACGGGGATCTCGCCGAAGCCGTTCCTCGGACCGACGGCGAGCGCGTCGTCGACTCGCAGGCGCATTCCCTCGAGGCTCTCGTAGAAGTCGATGCCGTCCTCCGCGGGGTCGAAGACGCCGCTGGTCTCGACGCTCCCGGCGGAGTCGTCGTCGATGACCTCCGCGGGAGGAACGCGTCCGCCGGCGCCGACGACCGTCGGCGCGGGGAGGGCGTTCCCGCTCGAGCGGACGGTCACGAACGGGGAGGTCAGCTCGGTCGTCGTCAGGTTCGCGCTGCCCGACCCGCCGGGCCGGAACTCGACGATGTTGCCGCTCACCTCCACGGCGTCTCCGACGGTCACGCGAGCGGCGGCCGCAGAGCCGAAGACGAACAGCCCCTCCGACGTGGAGGGGTCGCCGTCCGGAGCAGGGTCCTGGAACCAGAAGCCGCTCGACGTCTTCGCCGTGACGATGCCCGGTGTGCGGGACGCCCGCTCGCCGACGAGCGGCGACGTGTGCGAGGCGCCCTGGATCTCGTGGATCCGCGTGGGCGGCCCGATCGTCCTGAAGGAGAACGCGAAGTCGGCCGCCATCGCGTCCGGCGGGTCGTCCGCGTCGCGATCCGTGACCTGGGCCGCGTGCACCGTCACGGTGCAGGACTCGTCCGGCGCGAAGTCCGCGTCCGGGTCGAGCGTGAACGTCTCGGGGCCACCGCTCTCCGTGGCGGCGTGCGCGCCGCTCGTCGCACACGAGATCGAGAACCAGGAAGCGGCCACGTCGACCGGCTCCCCGAAGGTCACGGTCACGTCGGCGTCCAGCGGCACCTCGGCGGCGCCGCCGGCCGGGGTGGTCGAGGAGACGGCCGGCGCGGCGTCGCCCTCGACGATCGTGTGGCTTCCGAGGTCGCTCGCGTCGTTCGTGTCGAACCCGTTCCACTCCACGGCGGGGTCGAAGGAGTCGGAGGCGTTCGGGTCGCCCGTCTGGATCGTCGCCTTCCGCCGGAGCGTGTTGTCGGCGGTGCTCGTCAGCCCGGATCCCCACTCGGTGCCCGGGTCCTGGCCGGCGACGCCGATCGCGTCGATGATCGTGCTCCCCTTCCGCAGGACGACGGCGTCGTCGCCGTTGAACCAGCCGGCACCGTTCGTCTGGTCCGCCTGCGCCTGGATCTCGGTGCTGGCCGAGCTGTGCGCGAGAACGAACACGTCGTTCCCGCCGACGACTCCGTCCAGGCCGATCGTGAGGCCGGCGCTCGGGTTGCCGTTGAAGAACATCTGCACGCTGTACTCGCCCGCGTCGAGGTCGATCGGCCCGCCTGTTCCGTTGAAGATCTCGAGGGCCTTGTTATTGCTCGAGCCCTCGATGTACTCGGAGAAGAAGAGCTCACTCGGCGTCGCCCGCGCGCTCCCCAGGGAGAAGACGAGCGGGACGAGAGCTGCGACGACGAGGGCGGGCAGGAAGCGATGCTTGCGAGGCTCGCGCACGCTGACGGACATCGAGTGGGCTCCCGGGGTCGACCTCAAAAGACCGGCCGATGGTAGCAGCGTCCCTGGCGGCCACCTAACCCGCGCCGGGGCGCCGCTACAGTTGTCGCGATGAGGCGCTATCACGTCACGACGTTCGGCTGCCAGATGAACGCGCACGACTCCGAGCGGATCAAGGGCATGCTCGAGTCACTCGGGCTCGGCGAGGCCGTGTCCCAGGACGAGGCCGACGTGATCGTCTTCAACACCTGCACGGTCCGCGAGAAGCCCGATCAGCGCTTCGCGGCGCACCTGGCCCAGGCGGCGGCGCTCAAGCGGGCGGATCCCGAGAAGGTGATCGCGGTCGGCGGCTGCTACGCGGAGGCCCAGCGCGAGCGGATCTTCCAGCTCTACCCCTACGTGGACGTGGCCTTCGGGCCGGGATCGATCCCCCACCTGGCGGAATGGGTGGGCGCCGGCGGCCTCGGCGTCGAGCGGGGGAGCTTCGCGGAGTGGCGTCACTTCGCCGGCGACCTGCCGGCGAGGCGCGAGCGGCGGTTTCAGGCGTGGGTGCAGATCTCCATGGGCTGCAACTCGAAGTGCGCGTACTGCATCGTCCCGGCCGTGCGCGGGCGCGAGCAGAGCCGGCGCCCGGGCGACGTCGTCGCGGAGGTCGAGAGCCTCGCGGCGGACGGAGTGCGGGAGGTGACGCTCCTGGGGCAGAACGTGAACTCGTGGGGCCGCGACCTCCTGCCCGGGCTGCGAACCGACTTCGGCGAGCTTCTCCGGGCGATCGACGACGTGGACGGAATCGAGCGCATCCGGTTCACGAGCCCGCATCCGAAGGACTTCCGCGAGCCCGTCATCGCGGCGATGGCCGAGTGCGCCGCCGTGTGCGAGCACACCCACCTGCCGCTCCAGTCGGGCTCGACCCGGATCCTCAAAGCGATGCGGCGGACGTACGGCCGCGAGCGGTACCTGCGGCTCGTCGAGCGCATGCGCGCCGCGATCCCCGATCTGGCCCTCACGACCGACCTCATCGTCGGCTTCCCGGGCGAGACGGAGGCGGACTTCGGGGAGACGCTCGAGGTCGTGGAGGAGGTTCGCTTCGACGGGGCGTTCACCTTCGTCTTCAGCCCGCGCCAGGGGACCGAGGCGGCCACGCTGCCGGACCAGGTTCCGGAGCCCGTCAAGCGCGAGCGGATCGAGAAGCTCGTCGACGTCGTGCAACGGGTGGCCCACGAGCGCAACCAGGAACGGGTGGGCCGCGTCGAGGAGGTGCTCGTCGAGGGCGCGAGCCGCACCGACCCGGCGCTCGTGCGCGGCCGGACGAGGCGCAACACGACGGTCAACTTCCGCGGGACGGCGGCGCCCGGCGAGCTCGTCCCCGTCCGCGTGGAGAGCGCGACGTCGACGACGCTGAAGGGGACGCAGACGGGATCCGACGCGCCCTCGGCACGCTCCGCGCGCCACCTGCGCGCAGTTGCCCGATAGGCTGGAACCGGAGGGAGGCCCGCGGCGGCCCCGGCGGACCGCGAGGCCCGGCGAGATCCCGACCCCGCCCGTGATCGCCATCTTCGGCCCGACGGCCTCGGGGAAGACCGCCGTTGCCGAGGCGCTCGCCGACCGTCTGCCCTCCGAGCTCGTCTCCGCCGACTCGATGCAGGTCTACCGCGGCCTGCCGATCCTGACGAGCCAGCCGGAGCGGCCCACGCGCCTGGTCGGAATCTGGCCACTCGACCACGAGGGTTCCGTCGGGGAGTACCAACGGCTCGCTCACGGCGCTGTCGACGAGATCCTGGCCGCCGGGCGGACGCCCGTCGTCGTCGGCGGCACGGGCCTCTATCTGCGGGCCGCGCTCGCCGAGCTCCGGCTCCCGCCCGCACCGCCCCCCGGCGCGCGGGCGCGCTGGGAGCGTCTCTACGACCGTCTCGGCCCCGAGCGGGCGCATGCCGCCCTCGCGCTGCGCGACCCCGAGGCGTCCGCCGCCGTGCATCCGAACGACCGGCGGCGCGTCGTCCGGGCGCTCGAGCTCGCGGAAGCAGGCAGCTCGCTCGTCCCCTCGCGCAACCGCCTCTGGACGGAGGAGACCCGCCACCCGACGCTCGTCTTCGGCCTCGACGCGCCCCGGGCCCTGCTGGACGAGCGGATCGAGCGGCGCACGCGGGAGATGTTCCGGCGCGGCGTGCAGGAGGAGGTCGCCCGCGCCCTCGAGCAACCGCTCTCGGCCACGGCTCGCCAGGTCATGGGACTCCGCGAGGTGGCCGAGCTCCCGCGCGAGGCGGCGATCGCGGCCCTCTCGCTCCGGACGCGGCGCTACGCCGCCTACCAGCGCAAGTGGCTTCGCCGCATTCCGGGCGTTGTTAGCCTTGCCGCCGACCGCCCCCCGGGCGAGCTGGCCGATGAGGTTCTCCAAGTGGCACGGACTGGGCAACGCCTACCTGCTCGTCGAACGGGCTGAGCTCCGCTCCCCGCTCGAGCCGCAGCTCGTGCGCCGCCTCTGCGACCACGACCTCGGCGTCGGCTCCGACGGCGTGCTCGAGATCCTCTCTGCCGAGGGTGCGCGCGCGGAGATCGTGATCTGGAATCCGGACGGCTCGACGGCCGAGCTCTCCGGGAACGGGACCCGCATCGCGGCGAGGTGGCTCTCCCGCCGGTCCGGCGCGGCGGAGGTCCGCATCGCCGTCGGCCCGCACGAGGTGGCCGCCCGCATGGGGGAAGGCGTCGAGGTCGAGATGGACATGGGGCCGGTTGACGTCGCTCCCCCCGAGCGCCTGGACGTCGACGGGGGGCGCGTCGAGTTCGTTCCCGTGTCGGTCGGCAACCCGCACGCGGTCATCCGCCGCGACCCCGACCGCGCGGAGCTCCTGCGGCTCGGGCCGCTCGTCGAGAACCACCCCCGCTTTCCGGAGCGGACGAACGTCCAGCTCGTGCGTGTCGACTCGCCCACCGAGGCGACGGTCGGCGTCTGGGAGCGCGGCGCGGGGGAGACGCTCTCGTCGGGGACGAGCGCCGTCGCCGTCGTCGGCGCGGCGGTGGCGAACGGCTGGTGCGCGAGCCCGGTGACGGTGCACCTCGCCGGAGGCGACCTCCTCGTCGCCCTCGACGAGCGCTTTCACGCCCGGCTCACCGGCCCGGCGGAGGAGATCTGTACCGGCGAGGTCTCCGAGGAGCTCCTCGATGCGCTTCGCTAGCCGGCTCGACCGTGTCCCGCCCTACCTCTTCGCCGAGCTCGAGCGGAAGATCGAGACGATGCGCGCGGCGGGAACCGACGTCATCTCCCTCGGGATCGGCGACCCCGACCTTCCGACGCCGGAGGCGGTCGTCGCCGAGCTCCGCCGCCAGGCGGGGCGACCGGAAACACACCGGTACCCGTCGAACCGGGGGCTGGCCGCCTTCCGGGAGGCGGTCGCGGGGTTCTATGCCGATCGCTTCGAGGTGAGCGTCGATCCGGACACGGAGGTGATCCCCGTCCTCGGCGGGAAGGAGGGCGTCGCCCATGTGGCGCTCGCGTGCCTCGACCCCGGCGACGTGTGCCTCGCACCAGATCCCGGGTACCCCCCGTACACGTCGGGACCGGTCTTCGCGGGCGCCGACGTGCACTACCTGCCGCTCCGGGAGGAGAACGCCTTCCTGCCGGAGCTCTCCTCGATCCCGACGGAGACTCGTGCCCGGGCAAACCTCCTCTTCCTCAACTACCCGAACAACCCGACCGGCGCCGTCGCGGAAGGCGCGTTCTTGGCCGAAGCGGTGGATTTCGCCCGCGCCTCCGACCTGATCGTCGTCCACGACGCCTCCTACACCGAGATCGCGTTCGAGGGCTACCGGCCGCCCAGCTTCCTTTCGGCCCCAGGCGCCAAGGACGTCGGCGTCGAGGTCTTCTCGCTCTCGAAGGGCTGGAACATGACCGGCTGGCGGATCGGCTGGATCGCCGGCAGCGCCGAGGTGGTCGAGCGCTACCGGCAGCTGAAGACGAACCTCGACTCCGGCATGTGGGACGCGGTCCAGCTCGCCGGCGTCGCCGCGCTCACGGAGGCGCGCGACTTCCCCGCGCGGATGTCCGAGGTCTACCGCCGCCGCCGGGATCTCATGGTCGACGCCCTCGCGGCGATCGGCCTTCCCGCCGAGCCACCGCGCGCGACGCCGTACATCTGGACGCGCGTGCCCGAGGGCCACACGGCGGCGAGCTTCGCCGAGCTCGTCGTCGAGCAGGCGGCGGTCGTCGTCTCGCCGGGCGCCTCCTTCGGGCCGAGCGGGGAGGGGTTCGTGCGCATCTCGCTGACGGTCCCGGACGAGCGCCTCGAGGAGGCCGCCCGCCGAATCGAGTCCTCGCTCCGCGTCGGGTCGGCGGCATAATCCACCCGTGACCCAACACCAGCCGGACCCCGCGCCCGGCGCCGAGCCCGAGCGCGGGTTCGTCGTCGCCGTGCTGGCCCCGGGGGTCGACGAGGACGAGGAGCTGGACGAGCTGCGCGAGCTTCTGCGCACGGCCGGCGTCGCCCCCGTCGGGCAGGTCGTGCAGCACCGGCCCGCTCCCGACCCGCGCACGTACGTCGGGAAGGGGAAGCTGGCGGAGCTCCGGGAGCTCTTCGCCGCCGCCGCGGCCGAGTCGCTCGTCGTCGACGACGACCTCGACCCGGGCCAGCAACGGCGCCTCGAGGACGCGCTCGGGACCCGCGTCGTCGACCGCACGCAGCTGATCCTCGACATCTTCGCCCAGCACGCCCGCAGCGCCGAGGGGAAGCTCCAGGTCGAGCTCGCCCAGCTCGAGTACAACCTCCCGCGCATGCGAGGCCTCTGGCAGCACCTCGAGCGCCTGGGCGGGGGTATCGGGACGCGCGGCCCCGGCGAGTCGCAGCTCGAGAGCGACCGGCGCCTCGCACGGCGCCGCATCGCGCTGCTCCGACGGCGGCTGCGAGAGCTCGAGCGGCGGCGCGCGACCCAGCGGAAGGAGCGGGCGGAGAGCGCGACGCCGGTCGTCGCCCTCGCGGGGTACACGAACGCCGGCAAGTCGACGCTCCTGAACGCGCTCACCGACGCCGACGTGTCGGTCGACGACCGCCTCTTCGAGACGCTCGACCCAACCACCCGCGGCTTCGTCCACGACGGCCGGCGCTACCTCGTGACCGACACCGTGGGGTTCATCCGGCGGCTCCCGCACCAGCTGGTCGAGGGCTTTGCCGCCACGCTCGAGGAGACGCTCCTCGCCGACCTCGTGCTCCACGTCGCCGACGCGTCGCAGCCCGACGAGCGCCTCGACGCCACGATCGCGGCGGTCGACGCCGTGCTCGCGGATCTCGGCGCCCACGAGCTTCCGGTCGAGCTCGTCCTCAACAAGGTCGACGCCGTCGATCCGCTCCGCCGCCGGCGGCTCGGCAACCGCTTTCCCGACGCCGTCCTCATCTCCGCCCGGACCGGCGAGGGGCTCGAGCACCTGCGCGCGCGCGTCGCCGACCGCTTCGCCGAGCGCTTTCGGGAGGTGCGTCTGCTCGTCCCCTACGAGGACGGACGCGTCCTCACCGAGCTCTACGAGCTCGGGGCGCCGATCGACGAGCGGGTCGACCGCTCCGACGGCGTGCTCGTCGTCGCCCGCCTCCCGCAGCGCGACGTCGCGCGCTTTGCTCCGTTCCTCGTCTCGGAGCCGGCCGCGCAGGCGCGGCGACGGTGATCGAGCTTCCCGTCGTCCGGCTGCGCGGGGAGGCCCGGCTCCCCGAGCGTGCCTATGCGCGCGACGCGGGCCTCGATCTCGCGGCGTGCGAGCCGGTCGAGCTCGCTCCCGGCGAGCGAGCCGTCGTCGGCACCGGCCTCGCCGTGGCGATCCCCGACGGGTACGCGGGCTTCGTCCAGCCGCGCTCCGGCCTCGCCGCGCGCCACGGCATCGCCGTCGTCAACTCGCCGGGCCTCATCGACGCGGGGTACCGGGGGGAGATCCGTGTCGTCCTCCTGAACACCGACCGGGAGCGCAGCTGGACTGCGCCGGCGGGCGAGCGGATCGCCCAGCTCGTCGTCGTCCCCGTCCCCGACCTCGAGCTCGTCGTCGTCGACGCGCTGCCGGCGAGCGAGCGCGGGGTCCGCGGGTTCGGATCTTCGCGAGGGCGCTGATGCATCCGCGCATCCGGGTGGCGGCGATCCTGCGGCGCGGCAACCGGGTGCTCCTCGTCCGCCACGAGAAGCACGGGCGCGAGTACTGGCTCCTGCCGGGAGGCGGCGTCAACGCGGGGGAGACGCTCGTCAAGGCGCTGCAGCGGGAGCTCGCCGAGGAGGTCGGCTTCGACGAGGACATCCCCGTCGAGGGGCCTGTGGCGATCGCGGACTCGATCTCGCCGGTCGGCGCTCCCGCCAAGCACGTCGTCCACATCGTCTTCGCCGGTCACCTGGGCGGCCGCTCGCTCGAGAGGGTTACGTCGCTCGACGCGGCGGTCGCGAACCACAGGCTCTTCGACCTCGAGGAGCTCTCCGGGGTCGCGCTCCACCCGCCCATCCAGCGCTTCCTGACGCGCTGGCAGCCGGGCGACCCCACCGTCTATCTCGGCGCCCTCTGGGCACCGTAACGGCACAGCCGGCGCGCCACGCGCGCGATCGTGGGCGCTACGCTCGAAGCGGAGGGAGGCCCGCGGCGGCCCCGGCGCGCCCGTCCGAGCCCGCTCCGGGTGTTATCCGTAGCGGCCGCCCCGGGCTCGCGCACGCGCCGCGGCGACGCGCTGCGCTTCGTCCTCGAGGTCGCTCGCGAGCGGCTCGAGCTCGGGCGGCTCGCCGCCGTTCGCGTGCGCGAGCGCCTGGGCCAGGAGCCAGTCCGCGAACCAGGCGTTGCGGGGGAGAAGCGGCCCGTGGAGGTACGTGCCGACGGCGCGGCCGAGCCGGCAGCCCTCGGCGCCGCTCCGGCCGTCGTTCCCGAACCCGGCGACGACGCGGCCGAGCGGCTCGGCACCGGGGTCGAGGATCGTCCGGCCGGCGTGGTTCTCGAAGCCCGCGAGCGCCGTCCGCCGCCCCGGCTCGAGCTCGCACTCGAGGAGGACGTCGCCGATCATCCGCCGCTCCCCGGCGACGGTGTGGAGCGGGAGCAGGCCGACGCCGGGAAGCTCCGCCCCGGCCCGGTCGCGGTAGAAGCGGCCCATGAGCTGGTAGCCGCCGCAGACGGCGAGGAG
>DATAAQ010000217.1:0-3091 GCA_036260055.1 Gaiellaceae bacterium
AGCTCGACCACCTCGACGGCGTGCTCATCCTCGACCGGACGACGCCCGAGGCGCGCCGCGAGGCCCTCGCCAAGCTCCGGCCGCAGTCGGTGCTCGCGCCGCTCGGGTAGCCGTGGGAATCGCGGTTGCGGCGACGGGGTCGTTCGGCGCCGGAATCCTGAAGGGCCTCGCCGCACGCCGGGAGGTCGACCTCGTGCTCACCCGCCCCGACCGGCCCGCCGGCCGGGGGCGGAAGAAGACTCCGCCGCCGGCGAAGGAGGTCGCCGTCGCGGCCGGGCTGCGGGTCGAGCAGCCGGAGCGCCTGACCGCGTTTCCGGGGGAGGCGCGGATCGTCATCGTCGCCGACTACGGCATCCTCATCCCCGAGAAGCTGCTCGCGGAGCGGCTCTGGCTGAACGTGCACCCCTCGCTGCTGCCGCGCTGGCGCGGCCCCGCGCCGGTGGAGCGGGCGATCATGGCCGGCGACCGCGAGACCGGCGTGACGATCCACCGCACGACGCCCGAGCTCGACGCGGGCCCGATCGCCGCCCAGCGCCGCTTCCCGATCGGCCCGGAGGACGATGCGGGCGTCGTCTTCGACCGCGCGTTGCTCGTCGCCGGCGAGCTCCTCGACGAGGTCTTCGCCGAGCCGACCTTCGTCCCCCAGCCGGAGGCCGGCGCGACGTACGCCGACAAGATCGCCGCCGCCGACCGGGAGCTCGACTGGGAGCGGCCGCCGGAGGAGAACCTGAACAAGATCCGGGCGCTCTCGCCGCACATCGGAGCGCGGGGGCTCGTCGAGGGGCGGCGGCTCCTCGTCTGGCGAGCGAGGCCGGCCCGAGAGGAGTCGCTCCTCGTCGCCGGCGGCCTCGAGCTCCTGGAGGTGCAGCGTGAGGGCGGCAAGCGCCTGACGGCCGAGGAGTACCTACGCGGGCTGCGCAGGTAACGCCGCGCGCCGTCGCGGCCGAGGTCGTCCGGCGGGTCTTCGAGGAGGGGGCGTACGCCGACCGCGCCTTCCGGGCCGCCGCCTCCGGCCTCGCCGGGCGCGACCGGGCGTTCGCGATGCAGCTCGCCTACGGGACGGTGCAGCGCGTCCGGCCGCTCGACCACGCGATCGAGGCGCTCGGGAGGCGACCGCTCCGGAAGCTCGACGCCCCGGTCCGGGCCGCTCTGCGCCTGGGCGCCTACCAGCTCGCGTACACGGAGGTTCCCGCGCACGCCGCCGCGCACGAGACGGTCGAGCTCGTTCGGGCGGCGGGCCTCGAGCGCGCCGTCGCCTTCACGAACGCGGTCGTGCGCCGGCTCGCGGAGGGCGTAGAGGGCGTGCTCGCGCGCCTCCACGAGGAGACGCCGGCCGCCGCCGCGCTGAAGCACTCCTACCCGGACTGGGTCGCCGAGGCGTGGTGGCGCGAGCTGGGCCCGGAGGAGGCGAGGGCGCTCATGCGGGCCCAGAACGAGCCGGCCGAGACGGCCGTCCGCACGCCGGACGGGCCGAAGGTCGTGGAGGCGATCCCGCGCGAGTGGCTCGAGACGGGCTATGCCTGGCCGCAGAGCCGCGGGTCGCAGCTCGCGGGTGCCGCCGTGGGCGCGCGGCCGGGGGAGCGTGTGCTCGACATCTGCGCCGCGCCCGGCGGGAAGGCGACGCAGCTCGCGGCCCTCGGCGCCGACGTCGTCGCAGTGGAGAAGCACCCGGGCCGGGCGCGCGAGCTCGAGGCGAACGCGCGGCGGCTCGGCCTCGCGGGCGGCGTGACCGTCGTCTGCGCCGACGCGCTTCGGCTGCCCCGCGACCTCGGCGTCTTCGACCGCGCGCTCGTGGACGCTCCCTGCTCGGGCCTGGGAGTCCTGAACTCGCGGCCCGACCTCCGCTGGCGCGCGCGGCCGCTCCCGGAGCTCCAGCTGAGGCTCCTCGAGGCCGCGAGCGAGCATGTCCGGCCGGGCGGCACGGTGACGTACTCGGTCTGCACCGTCCACGCCGCCGAGAACCAGGACGTCGTCCACGCGCTCGGGCTTCCGACCGAGGATCTCTCCGCCCTCTGGCCGGAGTTCCGGCACCCGCGGCACCCGTCGTTCCTGCTCACGCTTCCGCACCGGCACGGGACGAGCGGGTTCTTCGTGGCACGACTGCGGACGTAGAGTTCCGCGCGTGGGCTGGCGGGACTGGATGCGGACGGTCGAGGTCGAGCCGTCGCTCTACGCCGCCGACTTCACGCGGCTCGGCGAGCAGGTCCGGCACCTTCTGAACGCGGGCGCCCGGATCTTCCACTTCGACGTCGGCGACGGCCACTTCGTCGAGCCGGTGACGATCGGGCCGGTGGTCCTCCGCTCGCTCGCGCCCCTCGTCCACGACGGCGGCGGGCGCCTCGACTGCCACCTCATGGTCTCGAACCCCGAGCGGCACTTCCCGCAGATCGCGGAGGCCGGCGGCGACAGCGTCACGTTCCACGTCGAGGCCTCCGAGGAGCCCTGGAACGCGATCACGCTCGCCCGCTCGCACGGGCTCGAGGTCGGCGTCGCGTTCAACCCGGAGACCGCGGTCGAGGACGCCGTCGCCGCCTCCCTGGGCGCCGATCTCGTCCTCTGCATGAGCATTCACCCGGGTTACTCGGGCCAGGAGTTCATCCCCGAGTCGCTCGAGCGGATCCGGGCGTTGCGCGGGCAGCTGCACGAGCGCGTTGCGGTGCAGGTGGACGGGGGAATCACGCAGGACAACGTGCGCGCCGTGCACGAGGCGGGCGCCGATCTCATCGTCGCGGGCAGCTCGATCTTCGACCGCGAGGACCTGAACCGCGCGTACCTGCGCCTCCTGCGCGAGCTCGACCCCGAGCGGCGGTGACCTTCCTCGAACGGGCGCTCGAGCTCGCCGAGCGCGGCCGTGGGACGACCGCGCCGAACCCCGTCGTCGGCGCCGTCGTCGTCCGCGACGGCGAGATCGTGGGGGAGGGGTGGCACGAGCGCCCGGGCGGGCCGCACGCCGAGGTCGTCGCACTCGAGGCGGCCGGCGCGCGCGCGCGGGGCGCGGCCCTCTACGTCACGCTCGAGCCGTGCGCGCACCGCGGGCGCACCCCGCCGTGCGCCGACGCGGTCGTCGCAGCAGGCGTGACGCGGGTCGTGG
>DATAAQ010000218.1:0-8347 GCA_036260055.1 Gaiellaceae bacterium
GGCCGACATGGACGTTCTGCTCGCCGATGTCGTAGTCGAGCATGGACGTCACCGCGTTCGTCTTCGAGATCTTCTTCGACTCGAGCCGGTCGCGCTCCAGCATGTTGAGGAAGTCGGAGTTGCCGCCGACGTTCAGCTGCATCGTCCGGTCGAGGCGCACGCCGCGCTCGCGGAAGAGCGTGGTCAGCACGCGATGCGTGATCGTCGCGCCGACCTGCGACTTGATGTCGTCGCCGATGATCGGCACGCCGGCCTGCTCGAAGCGCCGCTGCCAGTAGGGCTCGCGCGCGATGAACACGGGCATGCAGTTGACCATGGCGCAGCCGGCCGCGAGGACCTGCTCCGTGTACCACTTGGTCGCCTCTTCGGAGCCGACCGGGAGATAGTTGACGACGACGTCGGTGCCGGTCTCCTTGAGGATCCCGACCACGTCGTCGGTCTCGCCGGGCGCCTTCTCGACGACCTGGGAGAGGTACTTGCCGATCCCGTCGTGCGTCATACCGCGGGAGACCTTGATGCCGGTCTTGGGGACGTCGGCGAACTTGTACGTGTCGTTCGGATGCGCCCAGATGGCGTCGGCGAGGTCCTTGCCGACCTTGTCCCTGGTGACATCGAACGCGGCGGTGAACTCGATGTCGCGGACGTGGTAGCCGCCGAGGTCGACGTGCATGAGCCCGGGGACGAGCTCGGCCGGGTCGGCGTCCTTGTAGTACTCGACGCCCTGGAGCAGCGAGTTCGCGCAGTTGCCGACGCCGATGAGGGCGACGCGGACCCTGTCCTGCGAACGCGCCCTGCCGTTCTGCTTGCCGTTCGTTTGAGCCATCGCTTCCTTTCCTCGCAGCTCGTCGCCGAGCGTCTCGACGACGATCCTGTTCGTTGTCCTCGCAGACGCCTCGGCCTCCGTCGCGAGCCGCTCCTTCAGCTCGGGAGGGAGCCGGAGGAGCACGGCGCCGCTCGTGCCGGGGACCGACCCCCGGCGTTCGCTCGGGCGGAACGGGACGCCGAAGCGCTCGGCCAGGATGGCCACGGCGATGTCGTTCAGCGTGCTTCCCCTCCGGGCGACCTCGCGCGCGAGGGCGCTCTTGAGAGCGGGAGGCATGCGGACGAGGATGCTCGCTCTGCTAGCAGCCATATGCTGCTAGCAGACTAGCAATCAGGAGCGGCGGAGCTGCGACCTGACTGCTAGCACTCGCTGGACGACCGTGACCCAGGCGGTCGCCGTCAGCACGGCCATGGTCCACGGCAGCGCGCCCAGCGGCGCGAAGACGAGACCGGCGGTGATGACGACCACGCGCTCCGCGCGGCTTCCGATCCCCACGTCTCCCCTCAGCCCGAGGATCTCCGCCTTCGCGCGCGTGTAGCTCACGAGGAACGACCCGGCGACCGCCGCGAAGGCGAGCGCGACGCCCCACTCGCTCCCGTCCCGGACGAGCACGAGGCCGACCGCGCCGATCATGAAGCCCTCGCCGACCCGGTCGACCGTCGAGTCCAGGAAGGCGCCGAACGGCGTGCCGGTCCCGCGCCGGCGGGCGAGCGCGCCGTCGAGGATGTCCAGGACCGACCCGACGACGAAGAGCGCGGCGCCGGCGAGGAAGAGCCACTCGGAGACGTACTCGAAGTAGACGACGACGGCGCCCGCGATGCAGAGCGCGACGCCTGCGACGGTGAGCGCGTCCGGCGTGACGCTCGTGCCCTCGAGCCCCTTGAGCGAGCGGGTCGCGAGGCGGCGGGCCTCGTCCGTGTACGTCCGCTTGACGCGCTCGGCTGTCGGGGTGCGGCTCACGCCCTCCCGGACGCTACCACCGGTGCCCGCCGTAGAGGCAGGGCGCGGTCGCGAGCCGGCGGTCCTCGGCCCACGCGACGACCGTGCCGGCGGCGAGGGCGACGCCGATCCCGGCTGCGACGTCGAGCCAGAAGTGGTTGCCCGTCGCCATCACGGAGAACCAGACCCACGTCGGCCAGAGCGTCCAGAGAGCGCTGAGCCAGCGGCTGCGGACGAGCGTCGCGAGGGCGAACCCGATGATGAGCGCGTCCGCGGCGTGCACGCTCGGCATGGCGGCGTACGGATTGGACGCGAGCTCGACGAGCCCGCTCCCGTGGTTGACGGCGGCAGAGGAGGCGAGCGTGTCGACGAAGCCCCATTCCGGGAACATCCGCGGCGGCGCCGTCGGCATGAGCACGTAGCCGACGAGGGCGAGGAGGTTCGTGCAGAGGATCCAGTTCCGCACGGCGAGGAAGGCGTCGTTCCGGCGCAGGTAGATCCAGAGCAGGCCGAGACCGACGACCGGGAACTGCGCGAGCCAGTACGTCCAGTTCACGCTCTGCACGGCGACCTCTCCCGCGTGCAGGACGACCCGCTGGAGGTCGAGCTCGACGAGCGTCCGTGCTGCGTTCTCCGTGTCGATCACGAGACGGCCGTTCTCGAACGCCTCGACGGGGTTGCGGTCGGCGAGGCCGCGGGCGACCTGGTAGACGAGCCCGAACCCGAGCCAGAGCGAGAGCTGGAAGAGGAAGTCGCCCCACCCGCGGGGGAGATGGCGTCCGAGGCGAGCGGTCACCCGGTGAGTGTAACCGGGGGGTCGGTTCGGTTATCCCCCGATGTAGGACATTTCGACCTTGGCCGCCGCGGCCGTCTCGGCCGTCCTGAGGTCGGAGTAGCGGTCGGCGCGCCGCCTCCAGATCCCGTCGAGGAGCGCGCCGATCTCCTCGTCGCTCGCCCCCTCGCGGAGCGCGGCCCGGAGGTCGTGGCCGGAGGCTGCGAAGAGGCAGGTGTAGAGCTTCCCGTCCGCCGAGACGCGGGCGCGGGTGCAGTCGCCGCAGAAGGGCTGCGTCACCGACGCGATGATCCCGACCTCGCCGCCGCCGTCGCGGTAGCGGTAGCGGCGCGCGACCTCGCCGCGGTATCCCGCCTCGAGGGGCTCGAGCGGCCATTCCGCGTCGATCGCGGCGGCGATGTCGGCGGCCGGGACGACGTCGTCGAGCCGCCAGCCGTTCGTCGCCCCGACGTCCATGTACTCGATGAAGCGGACGACGACCCCGGTGCCGCGGAAGAACCGGGCGAGCGGCACGACGCTGTCCTCGTTCACGCCCCGCTTGACGACGGCGTTCACCTTGACGGGCGCGAGGCCCGCCTCCTGCGCCGCCTCGATCCCGGCGAGCACGCGGGCGACCGGGACGTCGGCGTCGTTCATCGCCCGGAAGACCTCGTCGTCGAGCGAGTCGAGGCTGACCGTGACCCTCGCGAGCCCAGCGGCGGCGAGCGCCTCGGCCTTCCCGGGCAGGAGGACGCCGTTCGTCGTGAGCGTGACGTCGAGCGCGCGGATCCCGGCGAGCATGGCGACGAGCTTCTCGAGGTCGCGTCTGAGCAGGGGCTCGCCGCCGGTCAGGCGGATCTTCTCGACGCCGCGGGCGACGAAGAGCCGCGCCAGGCGCTCGATCTCCTCGAAGGTGAGGAGCTCCGCGCGCGGGAGGAAGACGTAGTCGCGGCCGAAGACCTCCCGCGGCATGCAGTAGACGCAACGGAGGTTGCAGCGGTCGGTGACCGAGATGCGGAGGTCCCGCAGCGGGCGACCGAGGACGTCGGCGAGCGGTGGCACGAAGCAAGCGTAGCCTGCAAGAAATCGGCCCGCCGAGGACTCTCTCTGGACGTAGTCCCCTCTTCCCGCACGCGGAGGCGCCCACGCACCGGCGCCTCCGCTGTTTATCAGCCCTCCTGATCGAGTGGACGCGGAGCTCTACTTGAGCTGATCGAACTGCGGCAGGCATGCTCGGGAGATGGCGCGCCCGGGAGGCAGGGTCTGGCTCGCCCTGGTGACGATCTACGTCCTCTGGGGCTCGACGTTCATGGCGGTCACGATCGCCGTGCGCGACCTGCCGCCGCTCCTCTCGATGGCGATTCGCCATCTCGCCGCGGGCGCGATCCTCCTCGCCTGGGCCCTCCCGCGCGGCGACCGCCGCGCCGACCGGATCGGCTGGAGCGAGGTCCGCGCCGCGCTCGTCTTCGGCGGGGCGCTCTTCCTCGTCGGGCACGGCGGGCTCGCGTGGGCGCAGCAGACGGTCCCCTCGGGCGTCGCCGCGCTCCTCGTCGGAAGCATTCCCCTCTGGATGGCCCTCCTCGACCGGGTCCTCTTCGGCAAGCGCCTCCACGCGTCCGCGAACGTCGGCCTCGTCGGCGGCTTCCTCGGCCTCGCGTTCCTCGTCGACCCCATCGGCGCGGGCGCGGTCGACCGGGTCGGCGCGCTCGTCGCCGTCGGAAGCGCCTTCGCATGGGCGGCCGGCTCGCTCTACTCGCGCGGCGCCACGCTGCCGCAGCGCCCGCTCGTCTCCGCCGGCCTGGCGGCGCTCTGCGGCGGCGTCCTCCTCTCCCTCGCGTCCGCCGCGAGCGGCGAGCTCGACGAGGCGCGCTTCTCCGCGGAGTCGCTCGGCGCGGTCGCCTACCTCGTCGTGGCCGGGACGCTCGTGGGGTTCAGCGCCTACGTCTGGCTTCTCCGGGCCGCGCCGACGTCCCTCGTCTCGACCTACGCCTACGTCAACCCGATCGTCGCCGTCGCGCTCGGGTGGGCGCTCCTCGGAGAGGAGATCACGGCGCAGATGCTCGTGGCGGGGAGCGCCATCCTCGTCTCCGTCGCCCTCATCGTCCGCTCGAGCGGCGCGGCGCTCGAGCCCGGACGGGGCCTCCGCCGGCCGCGCGCGCCCGCCGCTCCGGCGCCGGCCGCGGACGGCCGCGGCGCCTCCGGCGGCTGATCGAGCGCCGACACAGCCGCTCGGGGCGGGGCGATCCGGTAGAACGCGGCCCGTGAACCAGACGGAGACGCCGCTCGCCGACGCCGCGGCCGCCTTCCTCGCGGACGGGCGCGTGACGCCGTTCACGACCCCGGGCCACAAGCGCGCGCCGCACCTCGCGGACGAGCTTCTCCGGCTCGACCTGCCGCTGTCCGCCGGCGCCGACGACCTCCATCTGCGCTGGGACGTCCTCGGCCGCGCCGAGCGGCTGGCGGCCGAGCGCTGGGAAGCCGACCTCTGCCGCTTCTGCGTCAACGGCTCGACGGAGGGCAACCAGGCGCTCGCCCTCGCCCTCGGGCGGCCGGGCGACCCCGTCGTCGTCTCCCGGAACCTGCACAAGTCGGTCTTCGCGGGGCTCGTCCTCGCCGGCCTCGAGCCCGTCTGGGTGCGGCCCGATGTCGACGTTACGACGGGCCTGGCCGGGAGGCTGCCCCCGGTGCGCGTCACCCGGGCGCTCGCCGAGACGCCGGGCGCGCGGGGCGTCTTTCTCGTCGAGCCCAGCTTCGTCGGCGTCCTCTCCGACGTGGCGGCGATCGCGGAGAGCTGCCGTACCGCGGGCGTGCCTCTCGTCGTCGACCAGGCCTGGGGCGCCCACCTCGGCTTCCATCCGCATCTGCCGCCGCACGCGCTCGCGCTCGGAGCGGACGCCATGGTGACGTCGGCGCACAAGACGCTGACCGCTTTCACCCAGGGCGCCTACCTCTTCGCGCGCGGGGAGCGGCTCGACCTCGCGCGGGTCGCGGAGGGCTTCGACGCGCTGCACACGACGAGCCCGGCCGCGGCGATCCTCGCCAGCCTCGATCGCACCCGGGGCCTGCTCGCGACGCGAGGAGAGGAGCTCCTCGCCCGTCCGCTCCGCCTGGCCGCCGCCGCGCGCGAGGCGCTCGCCGCCGTCGACGGTCTCGTCGTCGTCGACTCCGACGACCCGACCAAGCTCGCCCTCGCAGTCGCCGGCACCGGCGCCGACGGCCTCGAGGTCGAGGCCGACCTCTTCGCCGAGGGCATCCGCCTGGAGCTCGCCAACCGGGACCTGCTCGTCCCCCTCCTGACGGTCGGCGATACGGAGGAGAGCGTGGAGCGGCTCGTCGCCGCGCTCCTCCGGTCGTTCGCGCGCCGCCGCGGCGAGCCCCGGCCGCCCGGCGGGGCGAGCGCCGTCTGGAGCGTCGAGGCCGAGGTGGCGATGAGCCCGCGGGAGGCGTTCTTCGCCGCTCGCGAGACCGTGCCGGCCGAGTGGGCCGCCGGCCGGATCGCCGCGGAGACCGTCGCTCCCTACCCGCCCGGGATCCCGGCGATCGCGCCCGGCGAGCTCGTCACCGCCGCGCTCCTCGACGCTTTGCGCGAAGCGGCCGCGCACGGCACGCGCCTCGCCTACTGCGCCGACGCGACGCTCGCCACGCTCAGGGTCGTCGTCCGCTGAGATTTGCTATAAACAGGCTTAGATTTTCTCAGCGACCAACGGAGGAAAGGAAGCAATGGCGAAGACCATCGGCATCGATCTCGGCACGACGAACTCGTGCGTCGCCGTGCTCGAGGGCGGCGAGCCGACCGTCATCCCGAACGCCGAGGGCGGCCGCACGACACCGTCCGTCGTCGCGTTCACGAAAGACGGTCAGCGGCTCGTCGGGGCGCCGGCGAAGCGCCAGTCCGTCACGAACCCCCAGAACACCGTCTTCTCGATCAAGCGCTTCATGGGGCGCAAGTACTCGGAGGTCTCCGAGGAGATGAAGATCGTGCCCTACGAGGTCGTCGCCGGGGCGAACGGCGACGCCCGCGTGAAGGCGGCCGACAAGGAGTACGCGCCGCCCGAGATCTCCGCGATGATCCTGCAGAAGCTGAAGGCGGACGCCGAGGCCTACCTCGGCGAGAGCGTCACCGACGCGGTCATCACCGTTCCCGCCTACTTCAACAACGCCCAGCGCGAGGCGACGAAGGACGCGGGCAAGATCGCCGGCCTCAACGTCCTCCGCATCATCAACGAGCCGACCGCCGCCTCCCTCGCCTACGGGCTCGACAAGGAGTCCGACCAGACGATCCTCGTCTTCGACCTCGGCGGTGGGACGTTCGACGTCTCCATCCTCGAGCTGGGCGAGGGCGTGTTCGAGGTCAAGGCCACGAACGGCGACAACCACCTCGGCGGCGACAACTTCGACAAGGCCGTCGTCGACTGGATGGTGGCCGAGTTCAAGCGCGAGCAGGGGATCGACCTCGCGCAGGACCGGATGGCGCTGCAGCGCCTCTACGAGGCTGCCGAGAAGGCGAAGATCGAGCTCAGCTCGACGACCTCGACGCAGATCAACCTGCCCTTCGTCACCGCGACGCCGGAGGGCCCGAAGCACCTCGATCTCCAGCTGACGCGCGCGAAGCTGAACGAGCTCTCGCACGACCTGCTCGAGCGGGTCGTCGGGCCGACGAAGCAGGCGCTCGCCGACGCGGGTCTCGACGCGGCGAAGATCGACCACGTGATCCTCGTCGGCGGGATGACCCGCATGCCGGCGGTGCAGGAGAAGGTCAAGGAGCTCGTCGGGAAGGACCCGCACAAGGGCGTCAACCCGGACGAGGTCGTCGCCGTGGGAGCCGCCATCCAGGCGGGCGTCCTCGGGGGCGAGGTCAAGGACGTGCTTCTCCTCGACGTCACGCCTCTCTCGCTCGGCATCGAGACCAAGGGCGGCGTCTTCACGCAGCTGATCGAGCGCAACACGACCATCCCGACGAAGAAGTCGGAGACGTTCACGACCGCGGAGGACAACCAGCCCTCGGTCGAGATCCACGTCCTCCAGGGCGAGTCGGAGATGGCCACGTTCAACAAGACCCTCGGGAAGTTCCAGCTCGTCGGCATTCCGCCGGCGCCGCGCGGGATGCCGCAGATCGAGGTGACGTTCGACATCGACGCGAACGGCATCCTCAACGTCTCCGCGAAGGACCTCGGGACCGGAAACCAGCAGCAGATCCGGATCGAGGGCGGCTCCGGGCTCCAGGAGGACGAGGTCGAGCGGATGGTGCGCGAGGCGGAGGCGCACGCCGACGAGGCGCGCCGCATGCGCGAGCTCGCCGAGGCGAAGAACCAGGCCGAGACGCTCGTCTACTCGACCGAGAAGAGCCTCAAGGAGCATCGCGAGTCCCTCGACGCCGAGACCGTCTCCGAGATCGAGTCGCGGCTCGAGGCGCTGAACGGCGTGCTCGAGGGGGACGACGTCTCCGCGATCCGGACGAAGAGCGAGGATCTCATGCAGGCCTCGCACAAGCTGGCGCAGGCGGTCTACGAGAAGGTGCAGGCCGAGCAGCAGGCGACGGCCGGCGCTACCGCCGGCGACGGCGCGTCGACGAGCGACGAGGAGGTCGTCGAGGAGGCCGACTACGAGGTCATCGACGAAGAGGCGAAGCAGAGCTAGTCGATGGCGGAGAGGTCGTCCACGAAGGCCGAGCTCGAGCAGCGGCTCGAGCGGGCCGAGGAGCGGCTGGCCGAGGTCGAGGCGGAGCGCGACGAGCACCTGAACGACCTCAAGCGCCTCGCGGCCGAGTTCGAGAACTACCGCAAGCGGGCGGTGCGCGACCAGGAGAGCCTGGT
>DATAAQ010000219.1:0-3889 GCA_036260055.1 Gaiellaceae bacterium
CGCGTGGACGTATTCCCGGCGGCGTCCCGGGCCTCGACGCCGAAGACGTAGCCCGTCTCGCACGTGAGCCCGGTCACCGTGAAGCCCGGGGAGGACGGCGCTCCGACCAGGACGCCGTCGCGGTAGACGCGATACCCCGTCACGCCGACCTCGTCCGACGACGGCATCCAGGCGAGCGCGACGCTCGTCGCCGCCGGCACCGCCGTCAGCGACGCGGGCGCGGCCGGCGCCGTCGTGTCGCCCGGGCACGGATCCGTCGTCTCGTCGGCCATCGTCGCGCGAGGCGAGGCGTTGCCGGCCGCGTCGCGCGCCTCGACCTCGAGGTCGTAGGCGCTTCCGCAGCCCAGCCCGGTGGCGTCGAACGTCGTGCCCTGTGTGCTGCCGGCGAACGCGCCGTCCTTGTAGAGCCGGTACTCGGCGACGCCGACGTTGTCGGTCGACGGCTGCCAGGCGAGCGAGATCGTGGTCGTCGTGTCGCCCGTCTCGACGAAGCCGGTTGGCTTGCTCGGCGCCTTCCTGTCGCGGCGCAGGAGCTTCAGGTACGAGTCGAGTGCCGCCTCGTTCTCGGCCCCCGAGACGACCAGATCGAGCGAGCGGCTGGACTCCGCGATCGTGATCGCGCGGATCCAGAGCGAGGCTGCAGCCTCCGGGTCCGCTCCGACGGACACGAGAGCCATGATCCGTCCCGGTCCGCCGACGCGGCGAAAAGCCGCGACGTCGCGCGGCCCACCGAGCTTGACGGCGACGTGGAGGCCCCGGCGGGCGAGCCGCGCGGCCCCGCGGCGGGAGGCGACGAGGTGGACGCAATGGTCACCGGAGTGGCGCCGCTCCCACGCCCGGCACGGTGCCCCCCGGGCTCCTCGGCGGCCCGGAGGAAGGGCGACCACGAAAGCATGATCCCACGAGCGGGCCGCCCGCCGAGCGCGGCGGAGCTGCGCGGCCGTCAGCGCGCTCCGTCTCGCGACGAGCGCGTTGAGGGGGTCCTCGTCGAGTCGTGCACGCAGGCCGGTCAGCTCGCCCACCGACGGCCGCGTCACCTCGACGCCCCAGACCTGTGCGGGAAGTCGACGGGCCGAGGCGTCCTCGGCCGTCGCGCACACGACGGCCACGGCCGCGAGGAAGAAGGGGAGGAGCTGTCGGGCGGGAGCACGCATCGTCGAGCGGGATCGAGGCGTGGCCGCCCGCCGTGCCTGCTTCCGTCGCGCATCGACTCGAGGCCGGCGCGACCCGATCCCCCGTTGCAGGGATCGGGCACGCGAGCCTGCGCCCGTGAGGGGCCGTCAGCCGCGAGACGTCGCTAGCGCGCTCGTCCGGCCGTGCCCGCCGACGCGGGGAACGGGCCGAGCCGGGGTCCTAGTACGCGCCGCGGCGGCCGAGCACGACGGGGATCGTCTGGCAGATGATCTTGAAGTCCCACCAGGGCGACCAGTTCGTGACGTAGATGTAGTCGAGCTTGACCATCTCGTCGAACGGAATGTCGTTTCGCCCGAGGACTTGCCAGAGTCCCGTGATGCCCGGCGTCATGTCGAGCCGCCGTCGCGCCCAGCCGGTGATCTTGTCGGCCTCGTAGACGACGAACGGCCTCGGCCCCACCAGGCTCATCTCGCCGCGCAGGACGTTCCAGAGCTGGGGCAGCTCGTCGAGGCTCGTCCTGCGGAGGACGGCGCCGACGCGCGTGACGCGGGGATCGCCCTTCTTCACCTTGAACAGCGGCCCGTCCACCTCGTTGAGGTGGAGGACGTCGCTCCGCCGCTCCTCCGCGCCCGTGTGCATGGACCTGAACTTCGCGATTCGGAACGTCGTGTCGTCGCGGCCGCGGCGCGGCTGCCGGTAGATGACGGGGCCCGGGCTGTCGAGGCGGATCGCGACCGCGATCGCCAGCAGAAGCGGGCTGAGAACGAGCAGGAGCGTCCCCGAGACGACGACGTCGACGAGGCGCTTCAGGAGTCGCGAGCTTCGATCCAGGCGCATCGGCGGGAGGGTGACGAGCGGCATGCCCTCGAGCTCGTCGAGGTCGGCGTTGGACGTGAAGATCTCGAAGTAGCGCGGCACGATCGAGACCTGGAGGTCGGGTCGCCGGACCGCGCGGATGAAGTCGAGCATCTCCTCGTGGCTCGCCACGGACGACGCGAGGAGCACCCGGTCGACCTCGAGCCAGTCGATCGCCGCGGCGATCTCCTCGGCGAAGTCTCCGCCGGAACGGTCGCTCGGCGCGTCGTCGAGCACGCCGACGACGTCGAGCCCGTACTCCGGATGCGTCCCCAGCTTCCGACGCACGAGCTCCGCCTCGGGCCCGCCGCCCACGATCAGCGCACGCCGGGGACGCATGACCCGGGGGAAGACCCAGCTGCGCACGGCGCCGCGCGCGAGCGGCACGAGCAGCAGCGCGCTGGGAACGAAGGCGGTCACCTCGACGACCGTCAGCAGGTGCCAGCCCGACGCCGCTTCGACGACCTGCGAGCCGAGGAGCGCGAGGAGCGAGCCGGCCAGGAGGACGTGGAAGATGTCGCGAACCTCGTCGAAGCTCGCGGTCGTCAACCGCCTGTTCTCCTGGTCGTAGAGCCGGTACGCCGTGAAGAGGGTCAGCCAGATCGGCACGGCGAGCGCGGCGATCGTGAGGAGGAAGAGCAGCGGCGCGTCGACCTCGAGCGGGCGCAGGACGCTCGCAGCGAGGAAGGCGACGACGACGGCGGCAGCGAGGGCGGCGACGTCCGAAGCGGCGAGGATCCAGGTCCGCCCGTGGCCGAGCCGGCGCGGCTCGCGCAGTGCCCGCCTCGAGACGAGCTCTTCGGTGACGACGTTCACGCGGTCAGGTGCCCTTGGCGTTGCTCCGAGGCGGAACCGCGGAGAGCGGCTCCACGGGCCGAGTGTATGAACCGCGGCCCGACCGATCGAGGCCAGACAGCGAAGACCGTCCGGCCGGTGAGGCCCCCCACACTTTCGGGGGGCGACGAGCCGCGCCCGGACGTTTACGGGCGCCGGCGCCGGCGGCAGCGCCGGGAAGCCCCTCCGGAAGACCTCGCAGGCTCGCTCGCGGTCGCGTTCGCGAGCCGGTCGATGGGCCGGACGGGCCCGGCCGCCTACCTGTACGGCTAGGAAGCCGCCCCAAAAGACTCTGCGCTCGTCGCGTAGGCACGGACCCGCCGCTTCTCTAGCGTCCTTCGCGTGGGAAGACTCTTCACTGCGGGAGCGCTGTGAGCGCGCTCGCGCACGAGACGCCGCCGGCCGCCGGCGTGCTGTCCGGGCGGTTCTCGCGGCGGACGACCATCGACGAGGCGCCCGAACACGACGGCACCGTCGCGCGCGCCGTCGTCCGCGCGAAGCAGGGCGACGACGAGGCCCTCCGCTATCTCTACGTCCGCTACGCCGACAACGTCTACGGCTACGTCAACAGCATCGTGCGCGACGAGCACGAGGCCGAGGACGTCACCCAGCACGTCTTCGCGAAGCTCATGGTCGTCCTCCCCAGGTACGAGCAGCGGGAGGTGCCGTTCTTCGCCTGGATCCTCCGCGTCGCGCGGAACGTGGCGCTCGACCACGTGCGGCAACGCCGCCCGATCCCGTGCGAGGAGGTCCGCACGGCGGACGACGCCTGCGACGGCATCGGCCACGAGCGCGCCGTGACCCTGAGGGAGGCGCTCGCCGAGCTCCCCGAGGAGCAGCGAGAGGTCATCTTCCTCCGCCACGTCGTCGGCCTCTCCCCTGGCGAGATCGCCGAGCGCCTGGGGAAGACCGAGCCCTCGGTCCACGGGCTCCACCACCGCGGGCGCGGCGCGCTCCGGACGGCCCTCGCCGCGCTCGACTCGGCCCCGGCGGCGCTTGCGGGCTGAGCCCGCCCCCGCTCCATGAGCCCGACCGAAACAGGAAAGCCGACGCTGGGAGTGATCGG
>DATAAQ010000220.1:0-5703 GCA_036260055.1 Gaiellaceae bacterium
CCCTCGATCGTCCCGTTTCAGAACTTCCGCACCGCGGACGGGTGGATCGTCGTCGCATGCCCGAAGCAGAAGTTCTGGGAGCGGCTCTGCGAGGCGATCGGGCGCCCGGATCTCTCGGAGGATCCCCGCTTCGCGACGTTCGCCGGGCGCAACGAGCACCGCGACGAGCTCGTCCCGGAGCTTCGGAGCGCGTTCGCCGCCCGCGGGACGGAGGAATGGCTCGCGACGCTCGCGGCGGCCGGCGTCCCCAACGCCCGGGTGAACGACGTCGCCCAGGCTCTCGCCGAGCCACAGGTCGAGGCCCGCGACGGGCTCGTCGAGATCGAGCACCCGCAGCTCGGCACGGTCCGCCAGGTCGCCACGCCGCTGCGCGTGGGGGAGGAGGAGAAGCCGGCCCGGCGCGCCCCGTTCCGCGGCGAGCACACGGAGCAGGTCCTCGTCGAGCTGTGCGGCTACTCGCGCGAGCGGGTCCGGGCGCTCGCCGACGCCGGGACGTTCGGCGACCCGGCTCTGGCGGGCCGGCAGCTCGAGACGCAGGTCAGGTCGGAGCTCTAGGGCTCCGCCGCCTCGAAGACGTCGAGGGGGAGGAGCGCCGACACGACCGGATTCGGCACGTCCACGATCTCGGAGAGGCGCAGGTCTACCGCGACGCTCATGAGCGCGTAGGCGGCCTCGCGGCCGAGGCGCCGCTCGACGGTCAGGTGCTCGAGCATGGCGAGGAGGGCGCGGCGCGTCGCGAGCGAGAGGTCGAGCGACTCGTTCCGCCCCTCCTCGGTCACGGAGATCCCGGTCGTCGCGAACGCGGGTCGGGCAGGGAGGCCCGGCGTCTCGTACGCGGGGAACGGCGGGCGCCAGGCCGGACGCTTGCGGAGACCGAAGCGCACGGTGACCGCGCCCGCGACCTCGATCCCCGTCCCGCACACCTCGCCCTCGCCCTGCGCGAAGTGGACGTCGCCGACGGAGAAGAGCGCACCCGGGACGTCGACCGGGAGGAGGAGGCGGCTGCCCGCGACGAGCTGCGGCACGTCGAGGTTGCCGCCGAGCTCGCGCGGCGGGATCGTTCGCAACCCCGGAGCCGCCCGGGCAGGGACGGCGGTCTCGGGAAGGTCGTCCGCGACGGCGCCGCCGCGGGCGCGCAGCTCCTCCTCGCGGGCGCGCACCCGTCCGACCGTCTCGTGCGAGGGAGCGACGCCGGCCACGCCGGCGAAGGGGGCGGCCGGGACGGCGACGCCGGGGAGCTCCGGGGAGCGGGCGCGCCCCCCGTCGATCTCCCACTTGACGACGTAGGGGTGGGGAAAGAGGTCGGCGAGAGAGCCGAACCCGGGGATGACGGCGGTCACCCCGAACGCGGCCGTGCGGTAGGCGACGAAGTCGACCGCGAGGACGTCGCCCGGCTCGGCGCCGTCGACGTGAACGGGCCCTGCGAGCGGATGCCCGAGCCCCAGCTCGAGCGCGCCCGCGTCCTCGTGGGAGCTCTCGGGCCCGAGCTGGCCGGCGAGCCCGTCCTCCGTCTCGAGCGTCAGCTCGTCGCCCGGCCGCACCCTGGCGACGGGCTCGAGATCGGGATGCCAGCGGTTGTGCACGTCAGGCGGCCAGGAGCGCCCGCACCCGCTCGCCCGCGGCCGCCGCGAGCGCGCGCTCGTCCACGCTCCAGCGCCGCGGGGCGCCGAGCTGGTGCAGCGAGACGATCGCCGTGAGGCGTCCGTCGATGAAGACGGGCGTGACGATCTGCGCCGCGAGCCCGCCGTAGGCCGCGAGCATCCGCCGGAAGGCGGGATCGCCGAAGGCGCTCGCGCAGTCGTCCTGGACGACCTGCTCTCCCGTCTCGAGGAGCCGGCGCACGACCGGCGCCCTGCGCAGGTCGGTCGTCCGCTCGTCGCGGATCGAGGGCACTCCGGGCGCGAGAGCCTCGTGCGTCACGGGGAAGAAGTCGCCCGGCATGTCGCGCCGGAGGGTGCAGCGGCTCGCGCCGGTCGCCGCGAGCAGCTCGTCGACGACCTGCTGGAGATCCACTACGTCGAGATCATCTTCTTCTCGACGCCGACCCCGGCAGCGAGGGCGCGCTCGTACTCGAGCGGGACCGTGGCCGAGTCCTGCAGGGCGATGCCGGTCGAGTCGAAGACGGTGACCTGGTCGTCCGACTGCCTGCCCTCGAGCTCGCCGACGATCACCTTGCCGATCTCGCCCGCCACGTCCTCCTCGGAGATGAGCCCTTCCCTGAGCGGGACGTTGATCTCGCCGTCCGTTCGGCACTGCCGGATGTCGTCGACGAAGACCCGAGCGCGCTGCAGGATGCGGCCCTCGAGCTCCTGCTCGCCCTCGAGGTCGGCGCCGAGCGCGGCGATGTGCGTTCCCGGCGCGATCCACTCGTCGCGGACGAGCCCACCCCGCGCGTGCGTGCCGGTGACGACGACGTCCGCGCCGCGGACGACCCCCTCGAGGTCGGTGGAGGGCCTGAGCTCCACGCCGGGATACCTCGGCTGCTCCTCCTCCACGAAGGCGTCGAGGGTCGCCTGGTTCCGGCTCCAGACGCGGATCTCTTCCCAGGGGAAGACCTCGTTGCACGTGGCGAGGGCCCCCCGGCCGACCGTGCCGGCGCCGACGATCGCCAGCACCTTCGAGTCCGTGCGGGCGAGCCACTTTGCGGAGACGGCCGCGGAGGAGCCGGTCCGCATCATCGTGTGGTGGGAACCGTCGCAGACGGCGAGGGGGAAGCCCGTCTCGGGATGCGTGTAGATGAGGATCGAGAAGACGGTGGGCAGGTCGAATCTCGCGTTGTCCTCCCGGATCGACACCCACTTGCAAGCGGCCGCCTCCGGCTCCTCGATGTAGGAGGGCATCACCTCCCACTCGCCCGGATACCTGTCGAGCACGATGTGCCCCTTCGGCTCCATGTAGACGCGGCCCTCCCCGTGCATGCGGAAGGCGTGCTCGACGCAGTCGTTGTACTCGGCCGGCGTCAGGAGGCCGATCATGTCCGTACGCCCGAGGATGAGCGTCTTGCGGTTGCGCCAGCTCTCGGTCGCGGCCATCAGCGCGCTTCCGCCGGCACGTGCGCGGCCTCCGCCCGCGGCGTCACGCGCTCGAGGTAGTCGAGCACGCGCTCGAGCGGCTCGACGTCGCCGAACTTCGCGTCGATGTCGAAGAGGTTCCACTCCACGACGCCGGCGACGCGGTCGCCCACGCACTCGCGGACGACGATCGGGCGGAAGCCCTCGGCGATCGCGTCCTCGACGGTATGGCGGACGCACCCGGCCATCGTCACTCCGGTGACGACGACCGTGTCGACGCCGGCCGCCTTCAGGAAAGCGGAGAGGTGGGTCCCGTGGAAGGCGCTCGCGGCCTTCTTGACGATGACCTGCTCGCCGGGCTCGGGCGCGATCCGCTCGTCGATCGCCACCGCGTCGGTGCCGAGCCGGAGCGCCTCGAGCGGGATCTTGCGGTGCCAGATGCCCATGTCGGTGCTCGGCCCCTCGGTGACCGCGTACGCCGTCGTCGTGAAGACGACCGGAATGGCCTTCGCGCGCGCCGCCGCGAGGAGGCGCTGCACGCCGGGGATGATGACGTCCATGCCGTCGCAGCTGAAGGGGTTTCCCGGCCGCGTCCACGCGTTCGCGAGGTCGATGTTCACGAGCGCCGGCCGCTCGCCGAAGCCGACACGACGCATGAAGCCGCGGCCCCGGTAGACGTCCGAGTCCGCGGAGAAGACCTTCTCCAGCGCCTCTCTGATCTCGTCGCTCACGCCGGTACGGCCGCCGGCCGGGGAAGGCGCTCGAGGTACGCGATCACCTCGTCGGCGCTCGTCACCTCGGCGTAGCGGCGGTGCACGTCGCGCAGGTTGGCGAGGTGGGCGTCGTGGCCCTGGTCGCCCACGCAGTCCTCCGGGACGAGCGTCCGGAATCCGTTCGAGAAGGCATCCACCGTCGTGGCGCGGACGCAGCCCGAGGTCGTGCAGCCCGTCACGACGACGGTGTCGCGACCGGCGGCGGTGAGGAGGGAGTGGAGCGGCGTGCCGTGGAAGAACGACGGCCACTTCTTCGGCAGGAGGACGTCGGAGTCGGCCCGGACGCGCTCGTCCACCTCGGCCCACCGCGATCCGGGCCTGATCTCGGCGCAGGCCGGGAGCTTGACCGTCCAGAGGCCGCTGTCGCGCTCGTCCTCCCACGCGACGACGGTCTGGAACACCGGGACGTCGAGGCCCCGCGCCGTCTCGAGCAGGCGTGCGGTGTTCACCGTCGCGCGCTCGATCAGCTCGGCGCCGCCGAACTCGAAGGCGGGGTCGGTGAACGCGTACTGGAGGTCGACGACGAGGACGGCGGGTCGCTCACCCGGGTCGATGCTCGCCTGGCCGTAGCCGCGCCTCACCCACGGGTCGTCGGGCGCGAGGTCCAAAGGCATCTAGCCGACGCGGTGCCAGTTCACGATGCTCGGCTTCCACTCCGTCGCGAACGGCGAGAAGAGCCGCACGACCTCCTCGGAGGCGCAGCGCGGGCACCGAGGCGCCGCGGCGGCGGCCGGCACGAGCTCCTCGAACTGCTCCTCGCACTCCGCGCAGCGGTACTCGTAGATCGGCACGAGGTCGAAAGTCTAACTTATTGCGTTAGAGTCGTAGCCATGCCGGCGGGCCTCTCGCTCGCGGAGCTTCGGAGCCTCGCCGAGGCCCAGGGAGTCGCGCCGAGCGACGACGACCTCGAGACGGTGCGCGGGATGCTCGCGGCCCTCCGCTTCGAGGAGATCGAGCGGCTCGTCGCACCGGACACCGTCCCGGCGGGGCTCTTCCTGCCGGCGGAGGGCGAATGACCGTCGCCGAGCTCGCCGGGCGCCTGCGGGCCGGCGAGCTCTCGCCCCGCGAGGCGGTGCAGGCCTACCTCGACCGCATCGAGGCCCTCGACCCGGAGGTGAACGCCTACATCTCCGTCCGGGCCGAGGAGGCGCTCGGGGAGGCCGAGGCGCTCGAGCGCTCGGAGGAGCGGGGGCCGCTCTGGGGCGTCCCGGTCGCCGTCAAGGACCTGATCGACGTCGCCGGGACGCGCACGACCGCGGCCTCCCGGATCCTCGGGGACGACCTCGCCGCGCGCGACGCGCACGCCGTCGCGCTCCTCCGGTCCGCCGGCGCGGTCGTCCTCGGGAAGCTCAACCTCCACGAGTTCGCCTACGGCTCCCTGACCACGAGCCCACACTTCGGCCCCGCCCGGAACCCGTGGTCGCCGGATCGCGTCTGCGGCGGCTCGAGCGGGGGCAGCGGCGCCGCGGTCGCCGCCGGCCTCGCCGCGGCTACGCTCGGCACCGACACCGCCGGCTCGATCCGCATCCCCTCCTGCTACTGCGGCGCCACCGGGGTCCGGCCCTCGACGGGCCGCGTCTCGATGCGGGGGGTCTTCCCGGTCGCGTGGAGCTTCGACTCGGTGGGGCCGATCGCGCGCACGGCGGAGGACTGCGCGCTCGTGCTCGAGGCCGTCGCGGGACGTGACCCCGGCGATCCCTCGTCCGTCGACGCTCCGGTGCCGCACTACCACGAGCTTCTGGCCCGCGGCGTCCGCGGCCTCAGGATCGGCGTGGTCTCCGCTCTCGTCGAGGGGGCGGAGCCGCCGATCGCGGCCGCCGTCGAGGCCGCGCTCGGGGAGCTTCGGTCGCTCGGCGCGGAGCTCGTCCCCGTCGCCCCGCCCCTCCTCGAGCACGCCGGCACGATCCAGCAGGCGATGC
>DATAAQ010000221.1:0-9996 GCA_036260055.1 Gaiellaceae bacterium
CGCCTCGATCACGTCGCGGGCGATCATGCCGGCACGGCCGTGGCGCTCGGCGGCCAGATCGGCCGCCACGCCCCCTGCCGCCGCGGCGGCGGCCGCCGCGAGGCCGGGCTCCATTCCCTTGGCCAGGAACGCGGCGACCACGCCGGTCAGGACGTCCCCCGTGCCCGCCGTGGCGAGCCCCGGGTTGCCGAGGTCGCACACGAGCGCGCCGCGTCCGGGCGAGGCGACGATCGTGTCGGCGCCCTTGAGGAGGACGGTCGCGCCGACCTCGTCCGCGCCCGCCTGCGCCGCCTTGAGGCGCCGCGCCGCCACCCAGTCCGACCTGCGGGCGAGCAGGCGGGCGAGCTCGCCCGCATGCGGGGTGAGGACCGTCGGGCGGTCGCGGGAGAAGACCCAGTCGAGATGCCCGGCGACCGCCCAGAGGCCGTCCGCGTCGAGCACGACCGGCCGCTCGATGCGGTCGAGGAGGAAGCCGACCAGCCCGCGGACGCCCTCCGTGCGGCCGAGCCCGGGGCCGATCGCGACGGCGCCCGCCCGCTCGGCCGCCTCCAGGATCGCCTCGGCGGCGCCGGCGGTGAGGAAGCCGTCGTCGTCCGCGCAGGGCAGCGTCATCACCTCCAGGAGGCGCTGCTCGAAGACGAGGTTGAGCGACCCCGGCACGCACGCCGTCACGATCCCGGCGCCGGCTCGGAGGGAGGCCTCGGCCGTCAGGCAGGGCGCGCCCGTCTTCCCCGGGGAGCCTCCGACCACGAGCACCGACCCGGCGCTGTACTTGTTGTCGCGCGGCCCCCGGCGCGGGACGAGCCCGAGGATCGCCTCGCCGACGCGCGCGTGCCGGGTCTCCGTCGCCGCGAGCCCGATGTCCGCGACGTCCACGTCCCCCGCATGGAAGCGGCCGGGCGCGACGGCGAGGCCGACCTTGGGGGCGTGGAACGTCACGGTGCGCCGGGCGCGCACCGCGGGGCCGGCCGTCTCTCCGCTGGAGGCGTCCACGCCGGAGGGGACGTCGACCGCGAGCACGGGCGCATCGGCGGCGTTCATCTCCTCGATCCACCGAGCCGCCTCCCGGCGGGGAGCGCCGCTGAAGCCGGTGCCGAAGAGCGCGTCGACGATCAGGTCGGCCGGGACGTGCTCGTCGACGAACGCAATGCCTGCCTCGCGGGCCCGGCGGAGGTTCTCGGCGGCGTCGCCCGCGATCTTCTCCTCCGGTGCGAGCAGACGGACCACCGCCTCGCGGCCGGCCGCGTGGAGCTCGCGGGCGACGACGAGCCCGTCGCCGCCGTTCGCCCCCGCGCCGGCCCAGACGGCGACCCGGCGGGCGTCGGGCCACTCCCGGAGCGCCGCGCCCGCGACCGCCTTGCCGGCCCGCTCCATGAGCTCGAGGGTCGGCCCGTCGTGGGCGTCCTCGGCCGCGCGCATCTCGGCGGCGGTGTAGAGGGGGCTACGCCACATCGGCGACGACGCAGACGGCCGCGGCGACGCCCCGGGAATGGGTCATCGAGAGGTCGATCGCCCCGGCGCCGACGCGCCGCGACCAGGCGTCCACCCGGCCCGAGAGCACGACGGACGGCTTCGGGCGGCCGGCGATCTCCACGTCCTTCCAGGCGAACGCCCGCGCGACCCCGAAGCCGAGCGCCTTGCCGACGGCCTCCTTGCCGGCGAAGCGTGCGGCGTAGTGCTGCGGCGGGTTCGGGCGCGAGTCGCAGTAGGCGCGCTCGGCCTCGGTGAAGCACCGCTCCCGGAAGTCGGGATGGCGCTCGAGCACGCGCCGGATGCGCTCGATCTCGATGACGTCGAGCCCGACCTTCACGCGGCCTCCCGCAGCAGCGCGGGCACGTCTGCGATCGAGTCGACAACGGCGTCGGGCGCCGGGTCGGCGGCCGCCAGGGCCGCCTCGCGGAACTTGCCGGTGCGGACGAGGACGCCGCGCAAACCGGCCGCCTTCGCGCCGCCGACGTCCGCCTCGACGTCGTCACCAACCATCCAGGCATCCCCCGGCTGCGCCCTCAGGTCGGCGAGAGCAGCCTCGAAGTAGGCCCTCGACGGCTTCCCCACGACCTCGGCCTCGACGCCGGCCGCGTACTCGAGCCCGGCGACGAACGCGCCCGCGTCGAGCAGGGGCCCACGCGCCGTCTGCCACCAGCGGTTCTTGTGGAGGCAGACGAGCCTGGCTCCCTCCTCGAGAGCCGCGAACGCGCGGTTGAGGTTCTCGTACGCGAACACGCGGCCCGTCTCCTCGCCCTCGTCGGCGCCTCCGACGAGCACCGCGTCGGCGGCCTCCTCGACGAGCTCGACGTGGCCGGCGAGGTCCTCCCGCACCGACTCCATCGTGAGCGCGAGGACGCGCCGGCCCTCGAGGAGCTTCCCGGCCGCGAGGGGCGTCGTCGCGATCTCGTCCTCCGCAAGGTCGACGCCGAGCCCGGCGAGCTCCGCGGCGAGGCGTGCGCGCGCCCTCGTCGTGTTGTTCGTCACGAAGCGGAGCCGGTGGCCGTCCGCCCGGAGGGCGGTTACGGCGTCCGCGGCACCGGGGAGGACCTTGCCGGAGACGTGCAGGACGCCGTCGATGTCGAGCAGAATCGCGGCCATGCGCCCCGAGTCTATTCGGGTCAACCGCCGGCTCGCGATTCCCCTGAGCGAGGTGGAGCTACGCTTCTCGCGCTCGAGCGGGCCGGGCGGCCAGCACGCGCAGAAGACCGAGACCCGGGTCGAGGCCCTCTTCGACGTGACCGCCTCGCCGACGCTCAGCGAAGGGCAGAAGGCGCGTATCGTCCGCCGCGCGGGCCCCATCGTGCGGGCCGTCGCCCAGGAGGAGCGAAGCCAGTGGCGAAACCGGGAGATCGCTCTCGAGCGCCTCGGGTCGTCCATCGCCGACGCGCTCCGTACGCAACGCCCCCGGCGGCCGACGTCACCCACCGCGGCCTCACGGAAGCGTCGCCTGGCGGGAAAACGCCGGCGCGGGGACGTCAAGCGCCTCCGCCGACCGCCGGACGAGCCTTAAACCGCGTCAGGCGGCGCGTCGTATCGCATACCATCGCACTCTCCATGGGTCGCCGTCCTCTGGTCTGGGCTCTCGTGCTCGCGGCGTTCCTGGTTGCCGCGGGCCCTGCCTCGGCGCACCGCGCCGGGAAGGCCGAGCCCCGCATCGCCGCCGGTCTGAGCAGCGAGAGCGGGCTCGAGCGGACGCTCACCGTCCGCCTGACCGATCTCGACGACTCGACGGAGCTGATCCGCGGCGCGACCGTCGTCGCCGACGCCCAGATGGCGGACGAGATGCCGATGCCGCGCGTCCGGCTGCGCGAGACGGGACCGGGCGAGTACAGCGGCCGGCTGGCCTTCGAGGAGGCGGGGCGCTGGACGATCAGGATCACGGTCACCGGCAAGAAGGTCGTCACCGCCCGCGCGCGGCTTCCCGTCGCGATCGAGGAGGCCGCCGCCCACGGAGGGACGTCCACCGAGGAGGAGACGCCCGCGGGAGGGGGAGGCGCGGCCACGGAGGAGACCGGCTCTCACGGTCAGGCGGAGCTGACGCCGCTCGCCACGACGCGCGAGGACGACCTCGTCGAGGGCGACTACGTACGGATGGCGATGCTCTGGATCCACGGCCTCGCCGCGATGGGCTGGATCATCGGCGTCCTCGTCATGGCAGCCGCGCTCTCGACCCAGCCGGGCGTGCTCGCCGAGACGGCGCGCAGGCGCCTGGCGGAGGCCTATCGCAGCTGGGGCGCGCTCGCGCACTGGAGCCTCGTTCCCGTCATCGTCGGCACGGGGATCTACAACATGGTCTACGTCACGCCGTTCGACCTCCCGTGGTCGCCGGCGACCTGGGAGGAGCTCGCCGCCGTCCCCTACGGCTACCTCTACGAGGGGATCCTCCTGACGAAGCTCGCGCTCTTCGCCGTCCTCCTGGTAACCGGGACGATGACGTTCCTCCGTACGACGCACACGGCGCTCCCCGTCGTGCCCGTGTCGAATCCGCACCCGAGCGGCCTCCGGATCCTCGCGTCGGTGCTCGGGCGCCCGGGCCTCGTCTACCTCGCGACCGTGCCGCTCATCCTGGCGGCAGCGATGGCGCTGCGGTACGTTCACGTCCTCAACCACGTCGCCGTCGTGACGTCACACCAGTAGCGGGATGCGCCGAGCCGCCGGCCGCCGACTGACGTGGAGCCTCTCGCTGGGGCTCATCGCCGCAGGAAGCCTTGCGGCCCACCTGCTCGCGTACCGCATCGTCGTTCCCGACGCCACCGTCCGGAAGCATCTCCTCGAGGAGAGCGGACACGGCTACCTAGACCCGGCCCCGCTCGGGTCGCTCTGCGTAACGCTCGTCGTCGTCGGCTTCCTCGCCCGCGCGCTCGGGGGCCGGGCGGCCGCGCCCCGTGCGTCGGCCCGGCTCTTCGCGGTCCTCCCGCTCGTCACGTTCGGCTTCCAGGAGCACCTCGAGCGCCTCATCCACACCGGGACGTTCCCGTACGCGGCCGCTGTCCAGCCGACGTTCCTCGTCGGGCTCCTGCTGCAGGTTCCGTTCGGCCTCGTCGCCTTCGCCGTCGCGCGCGTGCTCCTTCGAGGCGCCGACGCGCTCGCTGCCGCGCTTGCCGGGCCGGCCCGTCGACCGGCGGCTGTCGCGCCGCTTCTCCCCGTTCCCGCCGGGGCGATCGCCGCCCCGAGCAGGCTGCACGCCCTCGCCAGGGCGCCCCGCGGCCCACCCTTCCCGGCCTCGCGCTAGCGCGCCCGCGTCCGCGGGCGCGTCCCCGAGTCGGGAAGGAGGGAGAAGCGATTCGCGGTCCATCCAGGAAGAGAAGACAGCGCGGCCTGACCGCGCTCGTGGCCGTGCTCGCAGCGCTCGCGGCCGCCCCGCTCGCTGCGGCGCACTCGGTCCTGATCGCGACCGAGCCCGCCGACGACGCCGTCGTCGCGGAGTCGCCGCCCCGCGTGCTCCTCCGCTACGACGAGCCGGTCGAGAGCGCCCTCGGCTCCATCCGGGTCTACGACGCAAGCGGAGAGCGGGTCGACGCCGAGACGATCACGCGGCCCTCGCCGGAGGAGGTCGCGGTCGCGGTCGAGCGTGAGCTGGCGCGGGGCACGTACACGGTGACGTGGCGGGTCATCTCCGCCGACTCGGATCCGATCTCGGGCGCGTTCGTCTTCCACGTCGAGGAGCCCGGGCCGCAGCCTTCCGGAATCGCCGCGCAGGTGCTCGAGGGGACGCCGACCGTCGTCTCCGTGTTCTTCACGGGCGGGCGGTTCTTCGACTTCGTCCTCCTTCTCCTCTGCGTAGGCGGCATCGGCGCGCTCGCGCTCGTCCTCCCCTCGGCGAGCAGCGAGGTCGTCCGGAGGCTGTACGGCGTCCTCGCGGCCTGCGCCGGCGCGCTCGCCGTCGTCGCCCTCCTCGGCATCGTGTTCCAGGGAGCGGCGGCGGGCGGCTTCGGCCTCCGCGCGGCGTTCACGTGGGACGTGTTCTCGTCCGTGGCGGGGACGCGCTACGGCGAGGCCTCGCTCATCCGGGCGGCGCTCGCGGTCACGCTGCTCGCCGCCGCGCTCGCCCTCCGGCGCACGGAGGGCCGCGACCGGACGGCGCTGATCGGCCTCTGCCTCATCCTCGCGGGGGCGCTCGTCGTGACGCCCTCCGCCTCCGGACACGCGAGCACCGTGGGAGCGCTCGCCGTCGCGTCGGACGCCGCGCACGTGTTCGCGGCGGCGGCCTGGACGGGCGGACTAGGGTTCGTCGTCCTCGCGCTCGCCCTCTCCCGGAGCGACCGCTGGCCTCTCGCTGCACGCGCCGTTCCCCGCTTCTCCACGCTCGCCGTCGGAGCGGTGGCCGTGCTCCTGATCGCGGGCACGATCAACGGGTTCCTCCAGGTGCGGACATGGAGCGCACTCTGGGAGACGACGTACGGGCTGCTCCTCCTGGCGAAGATCGGGCTCGTCCTGCCGCTCCTCGCCCTCGGCGCGTACAACAACCGCTACGCGGTACCCCGCCTGCGGGCGCAGATCGCCTCGGCGCTCGAGCAGCGCCGCTTCCTGCGGGCGGCCGGTGCGGAGCTCGCCATCATGATCGCCGTCGTCGCGGTCACGGCCGTGCTCGTGAACGCGGAGCCGGCGCGGACGGAGCTCGTCATGATGCACGGCTCCCCGGAGGCGACCGTCGCGATGGGGAACGGCGTCGACTGCGAGGTGGCGGCCGATCCCGGGACGGCCGGCCGCAACGAGATCCACCTGATGTTCAGCGAGCACGGCGGCGAGGCCGTCGAGCTCGAGGAGGTGCTCGTCGCCGCGACGCTGCCGGACGAGGAGATCGGGCCGTTCCGCTACACGGCGCGCCCGGTGCCCGGCCACCACGGCGAGTTCGTCGTCGAGAACGCCCAGCTGCCGATTCCGGGGGACTGGCAGGTTCGAATCGAAGCGCGGAGGGGCGAGTTCGAGCTCCTGACCGCGAACGTGTCGATCTCCATCAGAGAGGAGTCCTGACGTGCTGAGACGCGCCCTGGTCGCCTTCCTCGTCGCCGTCCTGGTTGCCCCTGCGACGGCGGCGGCTCACGTCACCGTCAACCCGGGCGAGTGGGAGGCCGGCGGCTTCGCCCGCTTCGCCGTCCGCGTTCCGAACGAGCGGGACAACGCCGACACCACCGAGATCACGATGCAGTTCCCGGGGAACGTCCTCTCCGCGAGCTTCCAGCCGACCCCCGGCTGGGAGCGGAGGGTCGAGATGGCCGCGCTGGACGAGCCGATCGAGGAGGAGGGCGAGGAGCCGATCACGGAGCGGATCGCCAGCGTCACGTGGACGGGCGGCACGATCGCCCCGGGCGAGTTCCAGGAGTTCGGCGTCAGCTTTCAGGTCCCCGAGACGCCCGGCGAGGAGCTCGTCTTCCCAGCGATCCAGACGTATTCGAACGGCGAGGTGGTGCGCTGGATCGGACCTCCTGACGCCGATACGCCGGCCCCGCGCGTGACGGTCCTCCAGCCCGAGCAGGAGGAGGAGGGCGGCACCGCGGCGGGCAACGAGCAGGCTGCCACGCCCCCGCCGGCGGCCGCCGGTGGCGACGACGACGGCTCGGGCCTCGCGATCGTCGCGCTCATCCTGGGCATCGCCGGGCTGCTCGCCGGCCTCGCGGCGCTCGGCCTGGCGCTGACGCGGCGCGAGCGTCCGGCGGCGTAGAGCCGAAGAGCGAGGGGCGGGGAGTCCCCCCGCCCCTCAGCTCACCCCTCTGCCCGTGGGACGGCCCTACTGGTCGGACCAGTACGCCGCCTCGGCGACCATCGGCCACTCGCGCTCGGGATCCGCCCGGTAGAGCGGGTTCATCGCGAAGGCAGTGATCCGCGCGGAGCTCCCGGGCGCCGCGCTCGTCCCGTGGACGACGATCGGCGCGCTCGCCGCCGCGGGGTCACGGGGCAGCCGCCAGAGCCCCGCGGCGAACGTGCTCGTCGTGTCGCCGAGCAGCCGCCCGTCCACGGTCGCACCGGCGGGCACCGCGGAGAACCAGGCCGGCGGGTCCATGATCGCCGTGTCGCGGGCCGGGTACGTGCCCACGATCGGGCTGGCGGCCCCGCCCGTGTTCTCCCAGTTGAAGATCCCGCTCTCGCCGAAGTCGTCGGTGACGACGGTCGCCGCGAGGCCGGGAAGCTGGCCGGAGGAGTTGAGGAAGGACGCCCCGCCGCCGTCCGCGCCGATGTAGCCCCCGCCGCCCGCGAAGAAGGCGGTCAGGCGGGCGCGGGCCGTCGGCCCCGAGGGCCACCCGGAGCGGTTGTAGACGACGTCGTAGCCGTCGAGCGGGTTCGGCCCCGCCGCGTTGTTGAGGGCGCCGGCCGAGGAGGTCGACACCGGGTTGGCGGGGAACCCGAGGTTGCGGAGCGACCAGATGTCCTGGTTCACGGCCCCGGCCAGCACCGCGATGCGCGGGACCCCCTCGATCGGGTCGTGGGCGGGTAGCGCGCCCGCGACCGCGTGGAAGGTCAGGCCGTTCTCCTCGCCGCTCTCCTGGAGGGCGGCCGCGGCCGTGCCCGGGAAGACGACCGTCCCCGCAGGGAGGGTGCCGCCGCTCGACTCGAACGGCTCGAGCGCGAGCCGGGCCGGGACGCCGCTCCCGACGAGCGCGTTGAGCGCCCGCACGGCGGTCGGGGAGTCGACCTCGAGCGCGTAGTCGGCGGCCGCCGCGGCCGCGAGGCCGCCCTCGAGCTCGTTGGGTTCCTCGACCTCCTTCGCGGGCGGCCGGAAGTCGGCGCCCCTCGGGACGTCGACGACGTCGGCGCCCCACAGGTACCCGTGGCTCCAGGCCGCGGGCGGGGCGTAGAGGATGCCGATGCGCGGCGAGACGTCGACGCCGATGCGGAGCGCGGTGTCGGCCAGGCCGCGCCGCGCCTGGGTCATGGGCACGACGTACGAGCCCTTCGCGAAGGTCTGGCCGCCGAAGCTGTAGTCCTTCGTGAGCGTCTCCACCTCGACGCCGTTGAAGAGAAGCCAGCGGACGAGGCGGTTCGCCTCGGGATCGCTCCGCTGGCCCTCGCCGAGCGGGATCACGTAGGCGGTCGGATACTCGAGCATCCAGTTGTTGTCGACGTCGAACGGCGGCGGGCAGCACTCCGGCCGGGGGGCGTTCTCGACGCCGCGCTCGTAGATCTCGAGCTGATCCGCGAGCAGCTCGGTGCGGTTCTCGACGACGTACTCCATCGTCGACCAGCTCGTGATCTCCTGGATCTCGCGCGCGCCGGCCCGGCCGCCGCACGAGGTCTCGCTCCGGCACATCTCGACCGTGGACGAGTCGAGGCCGACGTGCTGCGCGTACATGGCCGTGTAGAACGGACCCCAGTCGTCCCAGCCCTCGGCGACCGCGGGGCCCGGCTCCTCGCCCGGCGGGCACGGCGGCAGGCCCGCGTCCGAGCACCAGTCGTTGATCGGCCGCTGGACGGCGTATCCGGCCGCGTTGAGCGCGGCCTCGTTCGCGTCGATCCGGGCCTGGTTCCACTTCAGCCAGAGGTCGTACTCGATGCTCGGGTTGTGCGGCTTCGTCGTCGCCTCGATCAGCGTCGGCGTCGCGTAGCCGTGGAGGTCGAGGACCTCGGGCGGAATCCACGCCTGCATGACGGCGACGGAGGCGACGGTCTCGGACTGCGACTGGGTGAGGTAGTCGCGGTTCAGGTCGAAGCCGTTGGCGTTCGCCCGCGTCCCGGCCACGCGGCCGTCGGGATTCTGGACCACGTTGAAGAGCACGACGGCGTTGTCGAGGATCTCGTCCACGACCGGGTCGGCGCCGTAGGGCGTGGTGGCGAGCCGCTCGATCGTGCGCATGTTCGCGTCGACGCCCTCGTACTCGTTGCCGTGGATCCCGCCCTGGATGAAGATCGGCACCTTGATCGCACCGCCGAACCTCTCGAGGAACCTGCGCGCCTTCGTGGGGCGCTCGAGCGCGTCGCGGCGGAGGCTCTGCCAGTTCGCGAACGCCTTCCGCTGGTCGCGCGTGTCGAGGGCGTTGATGGTGACGAGGTACATCTCGCGGCCCGTCGCCGAGTGGCCGACGACCTCGAGCGTCATCCGGCCGTCGCTCTCGGCCGCGATCGACTCGAGCGTGCACTCGATCGCGTAGTAGGGGATGTGCGGGAAGCTGCCGACGGGGTCGCCGGGTTCGGTCCCGTCGGGAAGGTTCTCGGCGGCGTCGGCCTCGGGGACCCCGCACCACGGCGGCGCGATCTCCGCCGCGGCGGGGCTCGCCGCGAGCAGCTGCACGGCGAGCACGGCCAGCCAGAGGGCCAGCCATCTGGTGAATCGGCCTGCCAGGGAAGCACCTCCTGGAAATCTGTGGGCGGTCGCGGCATCCAAACCCGAGCCGCGCCGCCTGTCAAGCAGCCGCACCGGACGCGCTCAGAGCTCCCGGACGGCGCTACTCGACGGTGACGGTCTTCGCCAGGTTCCGGGGCTGATCGACGTTCATGCCGCGCAGCCGGGCGATCCGGTACGCCAGGAGCTGCAGCGGGATGACGGCGAGGGCGGCCTGGAGGAAGGGATGCGTG
>DATAAQ010000222.1:0-4730 GCA_036260055.1 Gaiellaceae bacterium
GGCGCCGCGGCCGCTCTCCCGCTCGAACCTCGTGTAGGCGAGAGCCCGACCGTCCGGGGCGAAGCTCGCGTCGACGAGCCCGTGGCCGTCGGGCAGCTCGAGCACGCGCGCGACGCGCCCCCGGGCGTCGAGGATCGTCTGGCGGGCGCCTGTGCCGACGACGAGGACGCTGCTGCCGTCGGGCGACCAGACGAGCTCCCGGATCCGGCGGAGCGGACGCGACGTCCAGACGGGCCGCCGCGAGCCCGTTTCGACGAGACGGACGCGGCTGCGTCCGTCGACGTAGGCGACGGCGTCGGCGTCCACTCGCGGCCTCCAGGCGGGGGGGACGGGCGCGACCCGCCGGGCGAGGACGCGGTCGTCGGTCCCGTCGCCGTCGACGACCCGCAGCGATCCGCCCGCGCGGTAGGCGACGACCAAGCCACCCGGAGCCCAGCGCGCGTCGCCCACCTTTTGCGGGCGGGTCACCGTCCAGCGCGGGTCGCCGTCGGGCTCGACCGCGACGACGCGGCGTCCCGACGTGACGACGAGGAAGAGGCCGCGCGGGGAGAACCCCGCACCGGCGTAGCGGCCGAGGAGCCGCTTCGACCCGTCCGGCTGGACGACCCACGGGCCGCGGGCCGACTCGACCAGCAGGCGTCCTCCCGTCGGAAGCCGGAAGAGGGCGGGCCGCGCCGAGTCCTGCCCCCGCACGGTGTCCCGGATCCAGTCTCCGAGGGCCCGTCCGGGCGGGCTCACCGCCGCCGCGAGGACGGCCGCGACGGCGGCGGCCGCCAGGAGCGGGCGGAGCGTGCGGCGCCGCGGAAGCGGCTCCCGCTCGGCGTAGGCCTTCCGGACGACGGTCCAGGCACGGCGTTGCGCCTCGAGCTCGTGCGGGACGCCCGAGGCGACGAAGAGGCGCTTGAGGTCCTCGTCCATCAGAGCCTCTCGACGGAGATCCGTTCGGCGAGGGCGTCGAGCCCGCGTCGCAGCCGCGAGTTGACGGTTCCGCGGGGGAGGTCGAGGAGGCGGGCGATCTCGCCGGGCGTGTACTCGAGCAGGTACCGCAGCACGATCACCGCCCGGTGCTCGGGTGCGAGCGCCGCGAGCGCGCCGACCAGCCCGGCGGAGAGCTCGTGCGGGTTGCCCTCCGCCGGCGGGGCGGGAGCGCGCTCGAGCGCCGCGTCGTCTCCCACCTCGCGGCGCAGCGACCGCGCGCGGGCCCAGTCGATCGCGCGGTTGACGACGATCCGGTGCACCCACGGCCCGAACGGCCGATTGCGGTCGAAGCCGTCCAGGGCCCGCACCGCCGAGAGGAACGCCTCCTGGGCGATGTCCTCCGCGGCGGCGGCGTCGTGGACGACGAGGTAGGCCGCCCGGTAGGCGCGCGGCCAGTGATGGCGAAAGAGGGCCTCGAGGTCGGAGGCCGACCCGGCCTGGGCCCCGCGAACCCAGGCGCGCTCGTCCCGGCCAGCGCTCGCCATGGCGCGCTGACTATACGAGCGGCTACGCGCGCCCGGTCCATCCCGGACTGCTACGTGCGCGCGGGTTGCGGAGGTCCCCGGCGAGCCGTAGGCTCCGGGAACGATGCGGACCTGCGCTAGCTGCCGTGCCGAGGTGCAGGAGCGGTTCCGCTTCTGTCCCTGGTGCGGCGCGGCGCAGCGCGTGAAGCTCGTCGAGTTCTTCCGGGCGCATCCTCGCGTCGGGGGTGACAGGGGGAAGGCGCTGCGCGTCTCCCGCTACCTCGGCGGGGCGCCCAGGCACGTCCGCTTCAGCGTCTGGAACGAGTCGGCCTCCGCGGCGCGAGCCGAGGCAGCCGTCTCCCTCGACGAGGAGGAGGCGGAGCGCCTCGTGCGCTTCCTCGCCGACCCGGCGGGCGTTCCGGAGGAGACCGAGCCGTCGCTACGCTAGCGAGGTGGACGCGCTCCTCGTCGTCGACTTCCAGAACGACTTCACGCCCGGGGGTGCGCTGGCCGTACCGGAGGGGGACGCGGTCGGCGGCCCGATCGCCGAGCTCCTCGACGAGTTCGACCTCGTCGTCGCCACGCGCGACTGGCATCCGCCGGAGCACGGCTCCTTCACCGGGGTCGACGTCGATCCCGCCGCGTGGAGCGGCGTGGACCCGCCCTCGATCTGGCCCGTCCACTGCGTGCAGGGCACGCCCGGCGCGGAGCTGCATCCGTCGCTCGAGCGCGCGAAGGTCGACGTCGTGATCGACAAGGGCCAGGATCCGAACAGCCAGGGGTATTCCGGCTTCCAGGACACGCGCCTCGGCGATCTCCTGCGCGAGCGGGGCGTCGACCGCCTCTTCGTGACCGGGCTGGCGACGGACTACTGCGTCAAGAACACGGTCCTCGATGCGCTCGCGCTCGGGTTCGACGTCACCGTGGTCGAGGACGCCGTCCGGGGAGTCGAGGTCAACCCGGGCGACTCGGCCCGCGCGGTCGACGAGATGCGGGAGGCGGGCGCGGTGTTCACGCGCGCCGCGGACGTCAGGACGGCGCGAGCAGGCGCGTGACGGCCCGGGCATGGCGGGCGGCTGCCCTTGCCGCGAGCGGGCCGGGTCCGAGCTCGACGACGAACGAGGCCGTCCCGGGGAAGCGGCGGTTCTGCCAGTTCGGCGCCGTCCCGGGCGGCCAGGGAAGCGAGCGGTACGACGCCCTCGCGAGAAGGGCGTAGCGGCGCGCGAGCGCGCGGCTGGGGCCCCAGGCCCGCACGACGGCCTGCGGCTGGTGGTACCAGATAGTCACGTCCGGCCGGATCCGGCGGACGAGGTCGCGGGCGAGGCGCGTCTCGGGCTCCGACCAGGGCCTCGGACCGGAGTGCTGCGGATCCCAGCGCCGCCCGATCCGGATCCACCCGGACGGGAAGTTGCGGTTGAGGTCGACGCCGCGGGCGTTCTGGCGGACCCCGAGCCGGCGCCCGTCCGGATTGAGCGAGTGGACGACCCAGAGGCGGAGGCCGGCCGGAGGCCGCCGCCCGAGGAGCCGGCGGCTGATGGCGGCGCCCGCGCACTCGTTCCCGTGGATGCACCCGACCACGAGCACTCGTCTGGGACCGGAGCGGTCGCCGAGCTCGTGCACGCGGATCGGCCGGCCCTGGGCCGAGTAGCCGAGGAGCTCGACGCGGCCCTCCTCGGCACCCGTCGAGAGGGCGAGCGCGAGCGCGGCGAGCACGGCCTCGAACCCCATGCCGTCTCAGACGGGCGCGAGCCTGCGCGAGGTCCCGGACCTCATCTCTGCCGCAAGCGTACAGGGGGAAGCGCGTGAGATCCGCGGTCGCCCTCGTGCTCGCCCTGCTCGCCCTCCCGGGCGCCGCGGAGGCGTACCTCGACACGGGCACGCGGCGGCCGCAAGCGCCCGTCCGGGCGGAGCTGTGGCACGAGGCCGTCCCGGAGGGGATCCGCTGGCGGGAGTCGCGGGCGCTCGGGAGCCCGAGCGCGGGCCGTCTCGTGCGCGGCGTTCGCCTGCCGGCCGAGGGCGCCCGCTACTTCACGTGGGACCCGCTCCTCCGCCGCTCGCCGAACCGGGGATGGCGGCGGCACGGCACCGACGACCTCGTGCGGCTGGTGCTCGGGATCGTCCGGGACTACGCGCGGGCGCACCCGCGCGCCCCGCGGCTCGGGATCGGCGATCTCAGCCGCCCGCGCGGGGGCTGGTTCGGGCCGCGGCACGTCTCCCACCAGAACGGGCTCGACGTGGACGTCTACTACCCCCGGCTCGACCGGAAGGAGCGCCCGCCCAAGCGTCCGGACCAGATCGACCGGCGGCTGGCGCAGGACCTCGTCGACCGCTTCGTGAGGGCCGGGGCGGAGCGGGTCTTCGTCGGTCCGGGGACGGCCCTCGGCGGGCCGTCCGGCGTCGTGCAGGTGCTCGTGGATCACGACAACCACCTGCACGTCCGCATCCGCGCACAATGAGGAGGCATGGGCCGGGTCCCGAGCGCGCTCCTCGTCGCCGCGGTGGCCGTGCTCGCCGTCGCGGCGGCCGTCGACGCCCTCCGGAAGGGTGCCGAGCCGGCCGAGCCCTCGCGGCCCCAGACACGGAGCGCGCCCGCCGCCGCCGTCTCGGCCCTCCGCGCCGCCGGCGTCACGGGCACGCTCGTCTACAGCGACGACGACTGCCGGCTGCACGCCCTCCGTCTGCCCGCCCTGCGGCCGGCGCCCGCCTCGCGGATCCAGCGATGCGAGCCGCACGTGCCGACGGGCGGCATCGGCGCGTTCGGCGGCGACGTCGTCTGGGCCGGCCTCGGCGTCGGGGCGGTCCAGGTCGTCGTCTCGCAGGACGAGCTCACCCGCTCCCTCCGTCGGAGCGGCTACAAGGCCGCCGGGGGCTTTCGCGCGCGCGAGGCCGTCCCGCTGGTGGGCGGACGCCACGCGGTCATCGCCGAGGGAGGGAGCGAGCGGCTGCTCGTCTTCCTCGCCCGGACCCGCGCGGAGCGCGTCGTCGAGGCCTTCGTCGGCGAGGCGGATTCGCTCCGCCCGAGCCCGCGCGGCCGCTACGTCGCCCTCTTCGAGGCCGGGGAGCCGGGGATGCGGATCTTCTCCGCCGAGGGTCGCGAGCTCCGCCTTCCGGACGTGCCCGGGCCCCGCGCGATCGCCTGGTCGCCGGACGAGCGCTGGACGGCGCTCGCGACGGCGGCGAGCGTCTTCGTCTTCGCCACCGGCGACCCCGACGGAGCGCTCGTCCGCATCCCGGTTGCCGCCCGGGACGTCGACTGGGAGGCAGACGACCTCGTCGCCGCGGCCGCGG
>DATAAQ010000223.1:0-2332 GCA_036260055.1 Gaiellaceae bacterium
GCCGGACCTCGCCTTCACGGGTACGAAGCTCGAACTTGTAGCGCGCGCCGTCCTCGAGCCCCGGGACGAACAGCTCCCAGAGGCCCGAGCCGCCGAGCGCCCGCATCGGGTGGAGGCGCCCGTCCCAGCCGTTGAAGTCGCCGACGACGCTGACCGCCCGGGCGGCGGGCGCCCAGACGGCGAACGACGTCCCCCACACGCCGTCGACCTCGCGGACGTGCGCGCCGAGCTTCTCGTAGAGCTCCTCGTGCCGGCCCTCGGCGGCGAGGTGGAGGTCGAGCTCGCCGAGCGTCGGGAGGAACGCGTACGGGTCGCGGAGCGTGAACGTCGCGCCGTCGGGATAGGTGACCTCGAGCTCGTAGCGGAGCTCGTAGACCGCCTTCTCGAGCTCGAAGACGGCGAGCAGCCGCTCGAACGCCTCCTCGCCCGGCGGCAGCAGTCCGCTCGACTCCACGGCCGGAACGTAGCCCGCCAGGAACTCCCTCCGCGCCCGCGTCTCCCAGCCGGCCGGCGGATCCGCCCCCTCCCCGAGCGAGGCGGCCGAGGCCGCGTACGCGAACGAGCGCAGCATCCCGGCGACGTCGCGGAGCGGCGAGCGCTTCCGCCGCCGCTCGGTGATGGGCCGCGCGGGCTCGCCCTCGAAGTCGAGGACGACCCAGTCGTCGCCCGTCCAGAGGACCTGTCCGAGGTGGCAGTCGCCGTGCGTCCGGATGACGCGGCCGGCCGCCCCGATGTGGGTGAGCTGGCGCAGCTGCTCGCGGACCTCCTCCCCACGTCCGGCGATGGGCGCCAACGCGCCGTCGTCCGTCAGGTCGAGGAACACCTGCTCGATCTCCTCGTCCACCGTGGCCGTCAGGAGGCCGAGCGCCTCCGCGCTCGGCTCCTCCGGCGCGAAGTGGGGGTCGCTCGCGTCGGAGGCGAGGGCCACGTGCATCGCCCCCGTGACCTCGCCGAGCCGGCGCGCCTGCGCGAGGAACGCCTCGGGATCGCCCGTGAGGCTCCTGAGCGCAAACGTCCAGCCGTCCGTCTCACCGGGCACGAAGCGCTGCAGGATCCCGAGCGTCGCGTCGAGCAGGCGGCCGGTGTAGCCGTACCAGCCGAGCAGGGGCGCGATGTGCGGGAATCCGCGCTCGGTGAGGAAGCGGAGCAGCTCGAGCTCCGGGTTCACGCCCGCCTCGAGCCGTCGGTAGACCTTGAGGATCAGCTCCTCGCCGAAGACGACCGACGAGTTCGACTGCTCGGCGCCGAGCGGCCGCGCCTCGAGCTCGGCGGCCCCGACGGCGGCGCCGTCCAGCGAGCTGAACTCGAGCGTGCCCTCCCCCGCCTGCAGCGTGCGGGAGCCCCGGATCAGGTGGACGAGCTCGCCCGCCAGGAGCGGGTCGGCGAGCGCGTCGTAGGCCGTCCAGCCGTCGGCTCGCGCAACGACGCCGTCCTCCCAGCCGTCCGCCTCCGGGCGGAGTCCGAGCGCGAGCTGGTAGAGCTCGTGCGTCCCCGGCTGGAAGCGGACCTCGACGAGGGCGACGGCGAGGAGGGGCTTCGTGGAGCGCAGCGGGACGGCGGTGGCGACCCTCACCTCGAGGACCTGCCGCGACTTGGCGCCGAACCAGCGCCGCTCGAGGACGAACTCGCGCAGGGCCTCCTCCGGCAGGAACGCGAGGTCGCCGGCGGCGACCCGCTGCTCGATCTCACTCACCGTCGTCCGCCTGGCGGAGCTGGAACCAGAAGAACCCCCGTGGGCCGAGCGTGAGCAGGTACGGCAGCTCCCCGATGCGCGGGAAGCGCGTCCGGCCGAACATCTCCTCCGGCACCATACCCTCGTACCAGGAGAGGTCGAGCTCGACCGGCTGCGCCGAGCGGGCGAGGTTGTGGACGCAGAGGACGGTGTCCTCCTCGTAGCTGCGGATGTGCGCGTAGACCTTCGGGTTCGACGTCACGAGCGCCTCGTACGTGCCGAGACCGAAGACCGGGTGGGCCTTGCGGAGCGCGATGAAGCGCTGAAGCCAGCGGAGGAGCGAGGTCGGCGTGCGGAGCTGCGCCTCGACGTTGACGGCCTGGTACCCGTAGACCGGGTCCATGAGCGGCGGCAGGTAGAGCTGCGCGAAGTCCGCACGTGAGAAGCCCCCGTTGCGGTCGCCCGTCCAGTGCATCGGCGTCCGGACGCCGTCCCGGTCGCCCAGGTAGACGTTGTCCCCCATGCCGATCTCGTCGCGCCCGTTGTCGAGGAGCGGCGCGAGGCGGCGGCGGATGCCGAGGTTCAGCTTCATCCGCGGGTCCTTCGCGTACTCGGCGTACATGTAGTCCCGCTCCTCGTCCGTGACCATCTCGAGCGTCA
>DATAAQ010000224.1:0-2921 GCA_036260055.1 Gaiellaceae bacterium
GGCCGCCGGAGCGGCCACGACGCCGGCGTTGTCCGTCTAGGCGACGGGGGCGACGTTGGTCGCCTCGGGGCCCTTGGCGCCCTCGCGCTGCTCGAACTCGACGCGCGCGCCCTCGGCGAGGGTCTTGAACCCCTGCCCCGCGATGTTGCTGTGGTGGACGAAGAGATCCTTCGTCCCCTCGTCAGGGGTGATGAAGCCGTACCCCTTGCTGTCGTTGAACCACTTGACGGTTCCGGTTGCCATGAAAACACCTCCTTACCTACTCCACGAACAAGTAAGGAAGGCGCTGAAGCGCGAACCGGACTCGCTCTTGATTTCGGCAACAGCGTAGCAGGGGGTCGGGCGGCCGGCTCGCCGGAGCGCTTGCGCCGCGCGAGCGCGAGCCTGAGAAAATCGGAACGTGGCTCCGCGCGCGTTTTCGCCCGTTCTCGTCGGACGGCAGGAGGAGCTGTCGCGACTCGAGGACTCGCTCCTCGCGGCGAACCGGGGGGACGGACGCTTCGTGCTCGTGGCCGGCGAGGCGGGCATCGGGAAGACGCGGCTCGCCGCCGAGCTCGGCAGGCGCGCGCGGAAGCTGGGCGGGGCCGTACTCTGGGGGAGCTGCTCGGAGGTGGAGCTCCCGCTCCCCTACCTCGCGTTCGTCGAGGCGATCGGGAACCACCTCGACGCGCAGGACGTGGCGGCCGTCCGCGCCGAGCTCGGGCCGCTTGCCGCAGAGCTGGCCCAGCTCGTGCCCCAGCTCGGCGAGCTGCCGCCGGTCGCGGAGACCGATTCCGCCCAGGCGAAGGTGCGGCTCTTCGAGGCCGTCGTCGCGCTGCTCGAGCTCTGGGCCGGCGACCGCGCGTTGCTCCTCGTCGTCGACGACATCCACTGGGCCGACGGCTCGACGCGCGAGCTTCTCGACTACGCCGCGCGCCGGCTCGCGAGGAGTCGCGTCATGCTGCTCGCGACCTACCGGAGCGACGAGGTCGACCGACGTCACCCTCTCACACGCGCCGTTCAGGGATGGCGGCGGAGCGGCCTCGGCGAGACGGTCTCGCTCGGCGCGATCGCGCCCGCGCACGCCGCGGAGATGATCGCCGCCATCCTGGGTGTCGAAGAGGTGAGCGCGGAGCTCGCGGCGCTCGTCCACGAGCGGTCCGAGGGGAACCCGTTCGTGCTCGAGGAGATGCTGCGCGACGCGCTCGACCGGGGTGAGGTCTTCCAGGCGGACGGAGCTTGGCAACGGCGACCGGTCGACGCCTTCCGGCTGCCGGAGACGGTTCGCGAGGCGGTCCTCCTCCGGCTCGGTCGGCTCGACGGCGAGCACGTCGAGGTCCTGCGGGCCGCTGCGGTGCTCGGGCGGTCGTTCGACCACGGGCTGCTCGTCGAGGTGGCCGAGGCGGACGAGCGCGCCGTGCTGGCAGCGCTCGAGGCGGCCGTCTCGTTGCAGCTCCTCGTCGAGGAGCCGGAGAAGCCCGACCGCTACAGCTGGCGGCACGCCCTCACGCAGGAGGCGATCGCGAGCGACACGGTCCTCCCGAAGCGTCTCCGGACGCATTCCGCCGCCGCCGACGCGCTCCTCGCGGCGGGCGGCAGCGCCCTCGTAGTCGCCCGTCATCTCCTGGCCGCCGGACGCGCGGAGGAGGCGGCCGACGCCTGCCTGCGGGCCGCCGAGGAGGCCGAGCGCGCCGTCGCGTTCAAGGAGGCGGCGGAGCTGCTCGAGCGCGTGCTCCCGCACGTCTCCGACCCACGCGACCGAGCGCGGCTGCTCTACCGCATCGGCCGCCTCCGCTGGCTCAACGGCGAGCCGGGGCCCGCCGAGCAGCTCCTCGCGGAGGCCGTCGGCCACCTCGACGACCTCGACCTCCCGGTCGAGGCCGCCCACGCGCGGGTCTACCTGAGCCGCTGCCGCTGGGAGCTCGACCAGCCGGACGCCGCGCTACGGGACGTCGAGGCGGCCCGGGACGCGCTCGAGCGGGAGGGCCCCTCCGCCGAGCTCGCCCACGCATACCTGCGGATCGCCGGCCTGCACGCCTTCCGACTCGACTACGACGGCTGCCGGAGGGCGGCCGAGCGGGCCGTCGAGATCGCCGAGCAGGCCTCCGCGGACTTCGAGCGGCTGTGGGCCCGCACCTTCGTCGCGCTCGGCTACTTCGGAAGCGCGCGCGAGTTCGACATCTTCGACGAGTGCTACCGGGAGGCTCTCGAGAAGGGGTACACCATCGTCGCCGGCAACGTCGTCCACAACGAGATCTGGGATCGCGTCCACATGCTCGTCGGCGGCCTCGAGCGCACGCTCGAGAAGTACGAGGACGTTCCGTTCCACTCGTGGTCCTCGATCGGGATCGAGGTCGCCCGGAGCTGGGCGCTCCTCGCGCTCGGCATGCCGCCGGCCGCGCTCGAGCAGGCGCGGAAGGCGGTCGGGCGGCACGAGAGCCTCGGGAACCCGAAGTTCGGGTGGCGCTCCCACCTGGCCGGCGCGGAGGCGCTCCTCGAGCTCGGCCGCACGTCCGAGGCGGCGGCCGAGCTTCCTCCGCCCTCCCCCGGCAGCGAGCTCCAGGACGTCGTCTACGACACGCCCGCGCGCGTGCGAATCGCGATCGCGCTCGGGCGCGCCGGGGAGGCGGCCGACCTCGGCCGGAGGGCGGGCAGCGACGACGCCCTCGTCCGCGTTCCGGACACCGTCGCGGCTGCCGTCGAGGGACTGCTCGCGGCCGGAGCCGTCGACGAGGCGGAGGCGCTCGTGGCCCGGGCGAAGCGCCTCGCGCTCGAGTGCGGGCGCGCCGGGCTCGAGCTCGCCGAAGGACGGGTGCTCCTCGCCTCGGGGAAGGCGGGCGAGGCCCGGGCCGTGCTCGAGGGCGCCCTCGCGGCCTTCGAGGACGCGGGTCTTCGACTGTGGGCGTGGCGCGCGCAGGCGGCGGCCGCGGAGGCGGCCGCGG
>DATAAQ010000225.1:0-12182 GCA_036260055.1 Gaiellaceae bacterium
ACGCCCACGTCGCGCGCGAGCACGAGGACCACGTCGCCGGCCCGCCCAGGCGCGGGCTGCTCGTCGCCTGCTCCCAGGCCGGCTTCGCCAACAACCTGAACGACGCCCTCGCATGGGGCCTCGTACCGCTCTACCTCGCGGCGAACGGTGCCGGCGCAGCCCGGATCGGCGCCGTCGCGGCGGTCTATCCGGCCGTCTGGGGCGCGGGACAGCTCGCGACGGGCTGGCTCTCCGACCACGTCGGCCGGCGGCCGCTCATCGTCGCCGGGATGTTCGTCCAGGCCGGGGCGCTGGCGCTCCTCGTCGCCGGGGGAGGCGCGTTCGGGGCCGCGCTCGCCGCGGCGAGCCTCCTCGGCGCGGGGACCGCGCTGGTGTACCCGACGCTCATCGCGGCCGTCTCGGACGTCGTCTCGCCTCACCAGCGGGCGCGGGCGGTCGGCCGTTACCGCTTCTGGCGCGACAGCGGCTTCGTCGCCGGAGCACTGCTCGCCGGGTTCGCGGCCGACGCGCTCGGCAGCCGCGCCGCGATCGGCCTCGTGGCCGCGCTGACCGCGCTGAGCGGCGTCTGGTTCGCCGCCGTGCGGAGCCCGACCACGATCGACGAGCTCCTCGCGGCGTCCCGCCGCCGCATCCGGCGCCTGGCCCCGCCTGAAGCGCTCGCCGCGCGCGACCGGGGGGCCCTCCTCGTCGACGTCCGCTCGCACGACGACCGGGCCCGCGACGGCGTCGTGCCCGGCTCCATCCACGTGCCGCGCACCGTGCTCGAGTGGCGGCTCGACACGACCTCCGGCTTCGCGAACCCCGCGGTTCGCGGGCGCGACGACGAGGTCGTCCTCTTCTGCAACGAGGGCTTCTCCTCCAGCCTCGCCGCCGCGGAGCTGCGCCGGCTCGGCTTCCGCCGGGTCGGAGACATCGAGGGCGGGTTCCGGGCCTGGCGCGACGCCGGGCTCCCGGTCGGCGACGCCCGTCGAGGCGAGGAGGAGGAGGGCATCTTGCCGGGGATGGGGGCTCCCGAGCCGCTCGAGGACATCGGCGCCGCCGATGCCCGCCATCGAGAGCTGGGCCTGGAGAAGTGAACACGACCGTTCTACGATCGGAGTAGGGAAAGGGGAAGACATGGCGCTGAACGTCACGGGTCTCGACGTCGAGACCCTCAAGTGCGAGATCAAGAGCACGTATGCGCGCGTCTCCGAAGAGCCGGAGGAGGACTTCATCTTCCCGACGGGCCGTGCGTGGGCCGAGGACCTCGGCTACCCGCAGGAGCTCCTCGGCCGCGTCCCCGACTCGGCGGCGGAATCGTTCGCGGGCGTGGCGAACCCGTTCGCCCTCGGCCCACTGGCGCCGGGCGAGCGCGTCCTGGACATCGGCTCCGGGGCCGGCACCGACTCGCTCGTGGCCGCGCAGATGGTCGGAGCGGACGGCCGCGTCGTCGGGGTGGACATGACGCCGCAGATGCTCGCCAAGGCGCGCGCCGCCGCGGCGGAGCTGGGCGCGGACAACGTCGAGTTCGTCGAGGGCGAGGTGGAGGCGCTTCCGTTCGCGGATGCGAGCTTCGACGTCGCCATCTCGAACGGCGTCATCGACCTCGTCCCGGACAAGGACGCCGTCTTCGCGGAGGTCTTCCGCGTGCTCGCCCCCGGAGGGCGGATCCAGATCGCCGACGTGACGATCCAGCAGCCCGTCAGCGAGGACGGCCGCCGCAACATCGACCTCTGGACCGGCTGAATCGCCGGCGCTCTGCTGGAGGCAGAGTACGCGCAGCTCCTGACCCGGCACGGGTTCGAGGGCATCGAGACCGGGGACCTCGTCGAGACGTACGCCCGCTCGAAGTTCGCCGACACGCGGCGGAAGGCGGAGAAGTACGGGGCGCGCGGGAGCACCCTGAAGGCCTACAAGCCGAGGAGGTAGAGCCGTGCGAGCCATCGAATGCCCGTGCGGGCACCACCTGGAGGGGGCCGACGACGAGGACCTCCTCCGCCTGGCCCGCCTGCACGTCGAGGAGCACCACCCGCAGATGGAGCGCAGCGACGAGCAGCTGCGCGCCCGGATCGCCGCCGACGCCTACGACGCATAAGGAGGAGAAGCGTGGCCCAGAACGACAAGGTCGTCGTCAACCTGGCAACGGGGCTGGAGGATCCGGAGCGGGTGACCGTCGCCTTCCTCGTGGGAGGCGCTGCCGCCGAGCAGGGCAAGCAGGTGACGATGTTCCTGACGAAGGAAGCGGTGCGCCTCGCTCTCCCGGGAACCGCCGAAGGCGTCGCCTGCGAAGGCTGCCCCCCGCTCGCGCGGCTGTTCGAGCAGTACGCCGCCGGAGGCGGCGAGCTGTTGGTGTGCCCGATCTGCTTCCAGGCGCGGAAGCTCGACGAGGGGGCGCTCGTCGCGAACGCGAAGCTCGGCGGAGCGACGCCGCTCTGGCAGTGGATCGGCGAGGGGGCGACCGTCTTCAGCTACTAGGGGTCGACGGCGTTCGGCGGAGGCTCCTGCCCGTCTCGTAGGATCGGACGGTGCACGCGCGCGAGGCCGCCTGTAGCTGCGGGCAACTTCGTCTCACGGCGGAGGGCGATCCGATCCGGATCTCCATGTGTCATTGCCTTGCGTGTCAACGGCGGACGGGAAGTGCCTTCTCGATCCAGGCGCGGTTCACATCGGATCGAGTGCACGTCGTCGGTCGCTTCAGCGACTACGTGCGCGTGTCCGACCAGGGCGACAAGGAGCTGACCTTTCGTTTCTGCCCTGACTGCGGCGCGACGGTCTTCTTCACCGGCTCGGACGAGCCGGAGGTGATCGCAGTTCCGGTCGGCGCGTTCGCGGATCCGTCCTTCCCGCCGCCGACCGTCTCCGTCTACGAATCGCGACGGCATCCCTGGCTCGCCGTGCCCGAGGCGCTCGAGCGCCTGGACCACTAGACGCGTTGCTGAGCGACCTCGCCCGGCCAGGGCCACTTGACAAACCCCGCGTTCTTTAGTCAAATGTCTTAGACGTTTGACTAAGGAGGCCAGCCATGGCTGACACGAGCCCGCCGTCGTTGTACTCCTCGCCCGCGGAGGCCATGCAGGCGCCGGCCGAGGAGCTTCTCTACGTCGCCTGCCTCCACGCGGCGACCGGCGTCGAGGCTCCCGACTTCCTCGCCGTGGTGGACGCCGAGGACGGGCGCATCGTGAGCGAGACGCCGATGCCCAACGTCGGGGACGAGCTGCACCACTACGGCTGGAACCGCTGCTCCTCGGCCTGCCACGGACCAGACCGCTCGCACCTCGTCCTCCCCGGCTTCCGCTCCTCGCGCGTCCACGTCGTCAACGTCGCGGACGACCCGCGCAGACCGCGCATCGAGAAGGTGATCGAGCCGGAGGAGCTCCTGCGCGAGACCGGCTACACGCGCCCGCACACGGTCCACTGCATGCCCGGCGACAACGTCGTCCTGTCGATGCTCGGAGACGCCGAGGGGAAGGCCGCCGGCGGCTTCGCCGTCCTCGACGCGAAGACCTTCGAGGTGAAGGGGCGCTGGGAGAACGGCGGTGCGCGACCACCGTTCAACTACGACTTCTGGTACCAGCCGCGCAAGAACGTCCTCGTCTCGAGCGAGTTCGCGGAGCCGAACGCGTACGAGCCGGGGTTCGACCTCGCCGACGTGCAGGCCGGCCGCTACGGCCGGCGGCTGCATTTCTGGAACCTCGACAGGCGGGAGCTCGAGCAGACCATCGACCTCGGCGAGCAGGGGCTCGTCCCGCTCGAGATCCGGATGAGCCACGATCCCGAGGCGGACCACGGCTTCGTCGGCGCGGCGCTCTCGAGCGTCGTCTGGCGCTTCCACCGAAACGGCGCCTGGCAGGCGGAGCCGCTCATCGCCACCGAGGCGGTCGAGCTCGAGGGCTGGCCCTTCCCGGTGCCCAGCCTCATCACGGATCTCGTCCTCTCGCTCGACGACCGCTTCCTCTACTTCTCGAACTGGCTCCACGGCGACCTGCGCCAGTACGACGTCTCCGATCCGGAGAACCCCAGGCTGACCGGTCGGCTCTGGCTCGGCGGCCTGCTCGGGAAGCCGACCGAGGCCGGCCTGGACCTGAACGGCGGGCCTCAGATGCTCCAGCTCTCGCTGGACGGCCGGCGGCTCTACGTCACGAACTCGCTCTACTCGACCTGGGACAATCAGTTCTACCCGGGGCTTCGCTCGTGGCTGCTCAAGGTGAACTGCCACCCGGAGGGCGGGATGGAGGTCGATCCCGGCTTCTTCGTCGACCTCCACGACCGCCCGGGGGGCCCGGCGCGGGCGCACGAGGTCCGGCTCCAGGGCGGCGACGCGACGTCGGAGATCTTCCCGTGATCCTCGCCCATCACGCAGGCGAGCAGCTCGTCGTCGCCGCGCTCGCGACCGGCGGGACGACGCTCCTGACCGGGCTCGCCGTCTTCGGACGGGTTAAGCTCGCAGCCACGGTTCGTTGGCTTCGCCGCCGGTAGCGAGAGCGCAGACCGAGGAGGCGTTCCTCGACGCTGCGGAGCGCCTCCTCGTCGAGGTGGGCTACGCGGGGATCACGACGCGCCGGCTCGCCGAGGAGGCCGGGGCCAACCATGGGCTCGTGCACTACTACTTCGGCTCGATGGAGAACCTGCTCGCGCGGGTGCTCGAGCGGTTCACCGAGCGCATGATCGAGCGGCAGCGCGCCATGTACGCGACGGAGATCCCGTTCCTGGAGAAGTGGCGCACCGCCATGCTCTACCTCGCCGCGGACCGGGAGTACCAGAAGATCTGGTGGGAGCTCCAGGCCCTCGCCTGGAACCGCCCCGAGCTGCAGGCGACCGTCGCGCACGTGAACGAGGAGTGGCGGTCGGTGCTCACGGAGGCCTTCGCCGAGGCCCGCGAGCGCTACGGGCTCGAGATGCCGCTCGACGCGCTCGTCTCGCTCGTCATCACGTTCAACGAGGGGATCATCCTGGAGCGGCTCGCGGGAATCGAGACGGGTCACGCCGAGCTGCTCGAGTGGATCGACGGCTGGCTCGAGGGGAAGGAGGCGCTTTGGCGACGGCGCAAGCGCTGAGGCCTGGCCGGGAGCAGACGCGCGCTCGGTATCCCGACGACGAGGGCTACGTCGAGCGCGACGGCGTCCACGTCTTCTGGGAGCGCTACGGCGAAGGCGAGCCGACCGTGCTCCTGCTCCCGACCTGGTCGATCGTGCACTCCCGCGTCTGGAAGATGCAGATCCCGTACCTCGCCCGGCACACCCGGGTGGTCACGTTCGACGGGCGGGGGAACGGGCGGTCGGACCGGCCGACCGCGGTCGAGGCGTACTCCGAGGGCGAGTTCGCGAAGGACGCGCTCGCGGTCATGGAGGCGAGCGGCACCGAGCGCGCCGTGCTCGCCTCCATCTCCCTCGGCTCGCAGCGGGCGCTCGTCCTCGCCGCCGAGCACCCGGAGCGCGTCCTCGCCGCCGTCTTCGTCGCCCCGTCGCTGCCGATCGCGCCCGGCCATCCCGAGCGCTCGGTCCACCCCTTCGACGAGCGGCTCGAGACGGACGAAGGCTGGGCGAAGTTCAACGCGCACTACTGGCTGCGGGAGTACGAGCGCTTCCTCGAGTTCTTCTTCTCCCAGTGCTTCTCGGAGCCCCACTCGACGAAGCAGATCGAGGACTGCGTCGGCTGGGGGCTCGAGACCAATGCCGAGACGCTCGTCGCCGCGTCGACCAGCCGCTGGCTGGCCGAGGAGGAGGTCCGCGACCTCGCCGGAAGCGTGCGCTGCCCGGTGCTCGTCCTCCACGGCGACGACGACCGCGTGAGCCCGCATGCGCGCGGGGCCGAGCTCGCGAGAGCGACCGGCGGCACGCTCGTGACGATGGAGGGGTCCGGTCACCTCCCTCAGGCCCGCGACCCGGTGCGGGTCAACCTGCTCGTGCGCGACTTCGCCGCCCCGCCGACGCCGGCCGCCCGCTGGCCGCGCGGCCGCGCCCGCCGCCCGCGAGCGCTCTACATCTCCTCGCCCATCGGGCTCGGGCACGCCCGGCGCGACGTCGCCATCGCGCAGGAGCTGCGCACGCTGGTTCCCGATCTCGAGATCGACTGGCTCGCCCAGCATCCGGTCACGACGGTGCTCGAGGCCGAGGGCGAGCATGTCCATCCGGCGAGCGCGGAGCTCGCCAACGAGTCGACGCACATCGAGTCCGAGTCCGCCGAGCACGACCTCCACGCCTTCCAGGCGATCCGCCGCATGGACGAGATCCTCGTCGCGAACTTCATGCTCTTCCACGACGTCGTGCGGGAGGAGCCCTACGACCTCTGGATCGGAGACGAGGCCTGGGAGCTCGACTACTTCCTGCACGAGAACCCGGAGCTGAAGTCGGCCGCGTACGTCTGGCTGACCGACTTCGTCGGCTGGCTCCCGATGCCGGACGGGGGGGAGCGGGAGGCGTTCCTGACGGCCGACTACAACGCCGAGATGATCGAGCACATCGCGCGCTTCCCGCGCGTCCGCGACCGCGCCGTGTTCGTCGGCAACCCCGACGACGTCGTCCCGGACTCGTTCGGACCGGAGCTGCCGCTGATCCGCGACTGGACGGAGCAGCACTACGACTTCGCCGGGTACGTGACCGGGTTCGAGCCCGTCGCCGACCGGGAGAAGCTGCGGGCCGAGCTCGGCTGGAGATCCGGCGAGCGGGTCTGCATCGTCACCGTGGGCGGGTCGGGCGTGGGCGGCCACCTCCTCCGGCGCGTGATCGCCGCCTTCCCCCAGGCGAAGCGTCACGTGCCCGAGCTGCGAATGGTGGTCGTCGCCGGCCCGCGCATCGACCCGGCGTCGCTTCCCGAGCACGAGGGGCTCGAGATCCACGCGTACGTCCACGACCTCTACCGCCACCTCGCGGCGTGTGACCTCGCGGTCGTCCAGGGAGGTCTGACGACGGCCATGGAGCTGACGGCGAACGGCCGGCCGTTCCTCTACTTCCCGCTCCGCCACCACTTCGAGCAGAACCACCACGTGCGCCACCGGCTCGAGCGCTACGGCGCGGGTCGCCGGATGGAGTTCGACGACTCGACCCCCGAGACGATCGCGACGGCGATCGCCGAGGAGATCGGGCGCGAGCGCGACTATCGCCCTGTCGAGACGGACGGCGCCGCCCGGGCGGCGCGGCTCATCGCGGAGCTCCTCTAGCGACGCTGAGCCCGGAGGACGGGCGGGCCCACCGGGTCAGAGGATCTGGGCGAGGAACTGCTTCGTGCGCTCCTCCCGCGGATCGGTGAAGAAATGCTCGGGCGTCCCGACCTCGACGATCTCGCCGTCCGCCATGAAGACCATCCGGTCGGCGACCGCGCGGGCGAAGCCCATCTCGTGCGTGACGACGATCATCGTCATGCCCGACTCGGCGAGCTCCTCCATGACGTCGAGCACCTCCTTGATCATCTCGGGGTCGAGCGCGGACGTGGGCTCGTCGAAGAGCATGATCTTCGGCTCCATCGCGAGCGCGCGGGCGATGGCGACGCGCTGCTGCTGGCCGCCGGAGAGCTGGAGCGGGTACTTGTGCGCCTGCTCGGGGATGCGCACGCGGCGGAGGTGCTCCATCGCCTTCTCGTTCGCCTTCGCCTTGTTCCAGCGGCGCACGTGCCGCGGCGCGAGCGTGATGTTCTCGAGCACGGTGAGGTGGGGGAAGAGGTTGAACTGCTGGAAGACCATCCCCACCTCGCGGCGGATCTCCTGGATGTTGCGGAGGTCGTCGGAGAGCTCGATCCCGTCGACGACGATGCGCCCCCGGTCGTGCTTCTCCAGCCGGTTGATGCACCGGATCATCGTCGACTTGCCGGAGCCGGACGGGCCGCAGACGACCACCACCTCCTGCCTGTCGATGTCGAGGTCGACGTCCCGGAGGGCCTGGAACTCGCCGAACCACTTCGAGACCCCGACGAGGTCGATCATCCGCTTCCCGTCTTGTTCGTTCACCGCTCCCCCAGTCCGAGCCGACGCTCGAGCCGCTGGCTCTCGCGCGACATCCAGTATGCCCCCGCCCAGTAGACGAAGGCGGCGAAGAGGAGCGTCTCGACGATGAGCCCCTGGGCGAGGAAGTCCGGCTGCTTCGTGATGTTCTGCGAGACGGAGAGGAGCTCCGTCAGGCCGATGATGGCCACGAGCGACGTGTCCTTGTACAGGCTGATGAACTGTCCCACGAGGCCCGGGATGACGCTCCGGAGCGCCTGGGGCAGCACGATCCGCGTCGTGATCCGCAAGGGCGAGAGCCCGAGCGCCTGCGCCGCCTCGACCTGACCGGCGGGGACGCCCTGGAGGCCGCCCCGCACGATCTCGGCGACGTACGCGGAGGTGAAGAGGACGAGCCCGATGAGGGCGCGTACGACGAGGCTCGGGCGATCGACGCCCGGCGGGAGGAGGAAGCCGATCATGAACGCGCTCATGAAGAGGACGGCGATCAGGGGCACGCCGCGGAAGAGCTCGATGTACGCGACGCAGACGACGCGGACCGCGGGCAAGCTCGAGCGGCGGCCCAGCGCGAGCAGGACGCCGAACGGAAAGGAGAGGAGGATCCCGCCGACGGCGAGGAAGACCGTCAGCATGAAGCCGCCCCAGTCGTGCCAGCCGACCCCCCCGAAGGCGACGACGACGGCGAAGGCGAGCGCGATGCCGGCGAGGACGACCAGCGCCGCGCGCGTGGCCCGGAGGGAGACGCGCCGGCCGAGCAGGTACGCGCCGATTCCGAGGAGGCCCACCGCGACGGTCAAGAGCGTCGCCTGGAGCGACTGCGCGAACCAGAGCAGGACGGCGACGAGGAGCAGGATGGGGCCGGCCCGCCGGAGCGCCGACGCTCGCTGGGGCGGGGCGCCCCGCCCTTCCTCCACCTCGCGCCGCCGCGTCGCGGCGAGCGCCCCTGCGCCGAAGCCGAGCGACGCCGCGAGGACGAGGAGAGCGGCCCATACCCGCCAGAGCTCCTCGCGCGGGAAGCCCGAGACCATGAGGTTCGTGATGTTGCGCTCGATGATCTCCCAGCGCGCGTCGACGAGCGCGAACTTGCCCACGCGGTAGAGGAGCCAGGCCACCACGAGGGCGAAGACGACGGTGAGGACCGTGTCGAACCACGTCCCGAAGAGGTTCTCGCGGGCCCAGTCCCGGGGAGGGAGACGGCGCTCCGGCGGGCGCTCGGGAGCGGGGACGGGCTCGAGCGTGTCGACACGGGTCGCCATCAGCGGCCCTTCAGGGTCAGGCGGCGGTTGATCACGTTCGTCACGAGGGCGATCGAGAGCGAGAAGAGGAGGTAGACCGCCATGAGGACGAGGATGGCCTGCACCGCCGGCGCGGCCTGCGAGATGGAGACCTGCGTGATCTTCGTCACCTCGTAGTAGCTCACGGCGACGCCGAGCGACGAGTTCTTCACGAGGTTCAGGTACTGGTTGGCGACCGGAGGAACGGAGATGCGGAACGCCTGCGGCAGGACGACGTGGCGCATCCGCTGGAAGCCGGAGAGGCCGACGGCGTTGGCCGCCTCCGACTGCCCCCGGGGCACGGAGAGGATGCTTCCCCGGACGATCTCAGCGATGTGGCTGGCCGTGTAGATCGTCAGGCCGAGCAGGAGCGCCGCGTACTCGGGGCTGAGGCGAAAACCGCCGGCCGTCGCGAGCTCCCCCCGCTCGGGCGTCTGGAAGACCCACGGCCGCCCCGTGGCGAAGAAGCCGACCGCGAGCACCGCGAGGAGCACGCCGCCCGCCCAGAGGACCCGGTGGTGGGCCGCGCCCGTCCGGTCGAACACGCGCGTCCGCCAGAGCCACGCCGCCGCCGCGAGGAGGAGCCCGACCAGCGCGACGACGCCGAAGGCGGCGCCGCTCCCGACCTTCTCGAACCAGGGGACGACGAGCCCGCGATTCGAGACGACGACGAGGTCCAGGATCTCCGTCGCACGGCTGATCGGCGGCAGCCTCAGGAAGATGCCGAGCCAGAAGAAGATGATGATGATGAGGACGGGGACGTTGCGGAACGCCTCGACGTAGGCCGCCGCGGCTCGCCGGACGAGCCAGTTGGAGGAGAGGCGGGCCACGCCCACGAGGACGCCGAGGACCGTCGCGAGCACGATCCCGAGCAGGGCCACCTTCGCCGTGTTCTGCATGCCGACGAGGACGGCGTCGAAGAGGCTCTGCGAGGAGCGGAAGTCGGAATCGGGAACGGCGAAGCCGGCCGGCTGGCGCAGGTAGCGGAAGTCCGTCCGGATGCCGAGGCGGCGGAGGTTGTCCGTCGCCGTCTCCCAGAGGTAGAGGAGGAAGATGGCGACGACGAGCAGGAAGACCGCCTGGAAGGCGATCCTGAGCACCCGTACGTTCCGCCAGGGAGGCGGCCGGCGCGTCGTCGTCGTGACTGCGCTCACGGGAGGCGGAGAGCGGGGCGGCGGACACGCCCGCCGCCCCGCTGTCGGCGTCTAGCGATAGGGCGGGGCCTGGTGCAGACCGCCGTCCGTCCAGAGGGCGTTGAAGTCCCGCGGGAGCTCGAGGGGCGACCCCGGGCCGACGTTGCGCTCGTAGATCTCGCCGTAGTTCCCCACCTGGCGGATGACCTCGACGGCGAAGTCGGGCTCGAGACCGAGGCCGGCGTCGAACGGCTCGCCCTCGACCGGCTGCCCGAGGAAGCGCTGGATCTCCGGATCGTCGCTCTCGAGCATCTGGTCGATGTTCTCCGAGCTGATGCCGAACTCCTCGGCCTGCACCGTGGCGATGACCGCCCAGTTCACCGCGTCCGCCCAGTCGTCGTCGCCGTCGCGGACGACGGGCCCGAGCGGCTCCTTCGACATGGTCTCGTCGAGGATGACGAGGCCCTCCGGCCCGCCCTGCTCCTGGGGGAAGTTGGAGCGGACGCCCGCGAGCTGCGACTTGTCCGACGTCCAGGCGCCGCAGCGCTCCTGGATGAACGCCTCCTGGAGCGGCTCGTTGTCCTCGAAGGCGAGCGGCTCGTACTCGACGCCGAGGGCCTGGAAGCGCGACTCGAGGTTGAGCTCGGTCGTCGTCCCCGAGAGGACGCAGATCGTCTCGCCGCCCATGTCCTCCAGCGACTCGTAGCCCGAGTCGGCCCGGACCATCATGCCCTGCCCGTCGTAGAACGTCGTGTAGAGGAAGCGCGCCCCCTCCGTCCCGTCGCGCGACGCCGTGTAGGTCGTGTTGCGAATCAGGACGTCGACCTCGCGGGCCTGCAGCGCGGTGAAGCGCTGCTCGGCCGTGAGCGGCCGGAACTCGACCGCCTCCGCGTCGCCGAGGACGGCCGCGGCGACCACGCGGCAGAAGTCGATGTCGAAGCCCTGGAACTCGCCGGCCTCGTCCTGGAAGCCGAAGCCCGGGACGGCGTCGTTCACGCCGCAGTTCAGCGTGCCGCGCTCCTGGACCTGCTGGAGCAGGCTGCCGCCTCCTCCCTCGCCTTGAGCTTCGCCGGTCTGCCCGCCTCCGCCGGCCTCGCCGCCCTCGTCGCTGTGGAAGCAGCCGGCTCCCACCAGCATGGCGACGAGGAGGACGAGCCCGAGCCTCCACGTCAGGGAAACGCGCACGGGAAACACCCCCCTCTTCCTTGGGTTGATCAGCGTGCGGGGAGGCTAACGGATGCCGAACGTCCTGTCAGGCGCTCCGCTCAGGCGACCGTGGGCGCCTCCGGCGCGGCGGGCGAGCGCGGCCGGCTGTCCCTGCGGCCGGACTGCATCCGCTCCCAGGCCTCGGCGAGGACATCCCGAAGGATCGACGCGATCTCGTCGAACTCGCGCTGGTCGGCGACGAGCGGCGGCGAGATCTGGACGACCGGATCGCCGCGGTCGTCCGCCCGGCAGATGAGGCCGGCCTCGAAGAGGCGCGGGGAGAGGAACCCGCGCAGCAGCGTCTCGCACTCGTCCTCCGAGAACGTCTCGCGCGTCTCCTTGTCCTTCACGAGCTCGAGCGCGTAGAAGAAGCCGGTGCCGCGGAGATCGCCGACGATCGGCAGCTCGAGAAGGCCGGCGAGCGTCTCCCGGAAGGCGTCCTCCCGGCCGGCTACGTGCTCGACGATCCCCTCGCGCTTCATGATCTCGATGTTCTTCAACGCGACCGCCGCCTGCACGGGGTGGCCGCCGAACGTGATCCCGTGCGTGTACATGGCCGTCCCCTGGAGGAACGGCTCCATGACCGCGTCGCGCGCGACCACCGCTCCGATCGACGCGTACGCCGACGAGAGCCCCTTCGCGCACGTGACGATGTCC
>DATAAQ010000226.1:0-7064 GCA_036260055.1 Gaiellaceae bacterium
CCGGGACCCGGACAGCCGCGTGTTCTACGCGGACGGGCGGGTCCTTCGGGCGCTCTCGGAGCGCGGCCTCGCGGACTGGGAGGCACTGGCGGCCAGCGACCTCTTCCGGCAGGCGGTCGCGGACGGACGGGTCGTCGCCACGGAGCCGGTCGAGGACGGTAGCGGCCTCCCCGCGGAGCTCGCGGAGGCCGGGTACACGGCAGTGCTCGCGCACGAGCGGGTGCCGTTCGTCTCGTACCCCTACGAGTGGTCGTTCGGGATGCTGAAGGACGCCGCACTCCTCCAGCTCGAGCTCCTCTCGGCGGCGCTCGACGAGGGGCTCGTGCTCAAGGACGCCACGCCGTACAACGTCCAGTGGCGCGGCAGCCGGCCGGTGTTCGTCGACGTGGGCTCCTTCGAGCGTCTGCGCCCGGGCGAGCCGTGGGCCGGCTACCGCCAGTTCTGCATGCTCTTCCTGTATCCGCTCCTGCTCCAGGCGTACAGGGGAGTCGGGTTCCAGCCCCGGCTCCGCGGGTCGCTCGAGGGGATCACCCCGGCCGAGTGCAGGAGCCTGCTCGGCGTCCGCGACCGCTTCCGGAGGGGCGTCATCGCCCATGTCGTCCTCCACGCGCGCCTCGAGCGCCGCCATGCCGACCGCCGCCGGGACGTGAAGCGCGAGCTCCGGGCCGCCGGCTTCCACGAGGGGCTCATCCGCGCGAACGTCCGCGGGCTCGAGAAGCTCGTCCGCCGCCTCCGCTGGGAGCCCGGGCGCTCGGAGTGGTCCGGTTATCGGGAGGAGAACCCCTACACCGACGCGGATGCGACCGCCAAGGAGGCCTTCGTGCGCACGACCGCCGCGTCGCGGACGCGGCGCCTCGCATGGGACATCGGCTGCAACGACGGCCGCTACACCCGCATCGCGGCAGAGGGGGCGGACTACGTCGTCGCCCTCGACGCCGACGCCGCCGTCATCGAGCTCCTCTACCGCGCGCTCCGCGAGGAGGGGTCGCGGACGATCCTCCCGCTCGTCGCCGACGTCGCCGACCCCTCGCCCGGCCTCGGCTGGCGCGGCCGCGAGCGCGTGATGCTCGAGGAGCGCGGGCGGCCCGAGCTGACGCTCTGCCTCGCGCTCGTGCACCACGTCGCTATCTCGGGCAACGTCCCGGTGCGCGCGTTCCTCGAGTGGCTGCGGAGCCTCGAGAGCGAGCTCGTCATCGAACTGCCCACGCGGGACGATCCCATGGTGCAGCGCCTGCTCGCCGGCAAGAGCCCGGACGCGAACCCCGACTACGGAACCGAGAGCTTCGAGCGGGCGCTGGCCGAGGACTGGGAGGTCGCGCGCCGCGAGGTCCTGCCCTCCGGGACGCGCATCCTCTACCGTGCGACCCCGCGCGCCTGACCCGCCTGGGTCCTTCCGCGGCGCGGCGCTCCACCTCGCCGCGCTCTCGTCGTTCGCGCTCGCCCAGCCGCTCTTCGACCTCCTCTCGCGCAACGCGGAGTTCTTCGCCGTCCGCGGCTCCGGCCGCTGGGACATCGTCCTCTTCGCGCTGGGGGTCGTCGTCGTCCCGCCGCTCGCGCTCGTCGCGCTCGAGGCGGTGGCGGGGCTCGTGCATCCCCGGGTTGCGACGGCCGTCCACCTCCTCCTCGTCGCCGCGCTGGCCGCGCTCGTCTGCCTCGGCGCCGTCGACACCTGGGGGGCGGCCGACGCGGCGCTCCTCGCCGGTGCCGCCGTCGCCGGCCTCGTCTCCGCCCTTCTCTACGCGCACGCGCGCCCGGCGCGCATGCTCCTGAGCGTCCTCGGCGCCGCGCCGCTCGTCTTCCTCGCCCTCTTCCTGCTCGCCTCCCCCGCCTCGCGGCTCGTCCTCGCCGCCGCGCCCGAGCCGCGCCTCGCCCGGGTCACGGCCGACGCGCCGGTCGTCGTCCTCGTGCTGGACGAGCTTCCGACCATCTCGCTCCTCGACGGGGCCGGGGACATCGACCGGGTTCGCTATCCGAGCTTCGCGCGGCTCGCGGCCGACGCCACGTGGTACCGCAACGCCACCACCGTCCACGAGTGGACCACGGACGCGGTCCCGTCGCTCCTCACCGGCAAGTGGCCGGACGCCGAGGCACTTCCTCTCTTCCTCGACCACCCCGACAACCTCTTCACCCTCCTCGGCGGCCGCTACCGGATGCGGGTGGTCGAGACGCAGACGCACCTCTGCCCGCCCGAGCTCTGCGACGAGGACCGGGAGCCGCTGGCCGGGAGGGTCGGGTCCCTCGTCTCCGACCTGTCGGTCGTCTACGGCCACCTGGTGCTCCCCGAGGGGCTGGGCTCGCGCCTGCCCTCGATCTCGGGCGCGTGGCGTAACTTCCGCGGGGCGGCCGAGCCGAGCGTCCGCCTCCAGGAGGGGCCCGCGCGGCCCGGCGGGCGTCCGGCCGCGTACGAGGGGCGGCACGCCGAGGCCCGCGAGTTCGTCTCCGCGATCGAGGCGGCTGAGCGGCCGACGCTCTACTTCCTCCACATCCTCCTCCCCCACCACCCGTGGGAGTACCTGCCGAACGGGAAGCGGTACGCCAGCAACCTCGCGAACCAGCCCGGCCTCGAGGACGAGCGCTGGACCGGCGACCCGGAGCTGGCGATCCAGGCCCACCAGCGCCACCTCCTACAGGCCGGCTTCACCGACCGCGTGCTCGGAGACGTGCTCGACCGGCTCGAGCGCGAGGGGATCTACGACGACGCCCTCATCGTCGTCGTCGCGGATCACGGCGTCAGCTTCCGGCCGCACAGCGAGCGGCGGCGCGTGCACGCCGGCAACCTCGAGGAGATTGCGTTCGTGCCGCTCCTCCTGAAGGCGCCGCGGCAGCGCGCGGGCCGCGTCGTCGACGCGCACGTCCGCACGATCGACGTGCTGCCGACGGTGGCCGAGCTGCTCGGAATCGACGTCCCCTGGCAGACGGACGGCCGCTCGGCTCTCCACGCCTCCCCCGGCGAGCGCCGCGAGCTGGCCGTCTTCACCTCCTCGGGGGAGCGGGTCGCCGGCGAGGTCGCGGAGGTCCTCGCGCGCCGCGACGGCGTCCTGAGGCGGCAGGTGCGTCTCTTCGGCGAGGGCCGCGAGCCGCCCGGCCTCTACGCCGCCGGCCCGCGCCCCGACCTCCTCGGCACGCCCGTCGACGCCCTGCCGGTGGCGGACGCCGGCGAGGCGTCCGTCGAGCTCCTGGACGAGCCCTTCTACGACCCCGAGTCGCCGTTCGTGCCGGTCAGGATCGCCGGCCGCCTCGCCGGATCTCGGCCCGGCTCCGACGTCGCTGTCGCGGTGAACGGCGTGATCGCGGGCACCACCGTGACGTTCGCGCTGCAGGAGGAGGTTCTCTTCTCGGCGCTCGTCCCCGAGCGCGCGTTCCGCCCGGGAGCGAACGAGGTGCGCCTCTTCCTGGCGCCGGCGGGCGCGCGCCTGCTCGAAATCGACCGCAGAGGGGATTGACAACTATCGCATCTCTGCTATGCATAGCAGAGATGCTATGAGCCGGTCGAGGAACCTGTCGCACGAGAGCCCGCTCGAGCGCCTGCGCGAGCGCATCGCCCATGCGGAGGAGGGATGGCTCTTCGCGCAGATCGCGGATCGCGTCGTCGACCTCCGGAGGGCCCGCGGGCTCTCGCAGGCGGAGCTCGCCGAGCGCTGCGGGACGACCCAGTCGGCAATCGCCCGGCTCGAGGCGGGCGGACGCCCGCCCCGTATCGACACGCTCCTGCGGCTCGCGAACGCGCTCGACTGCGACCTCGTCGTGGAGCTACGGCCGAGGCCGGATCCCCCAGGCGGCGAGGCTGCATGAGCGGCAAGGTCGTTCTCGGCGGTCTCGCGCTCGCACTCCTCGCAGCGTTCGTCCATCCCGGCCTCGGCGCCCTCGTCCTCGGAGCGCTCATCGTCGCTCTCGCCGCCGGGTGGGGAAGGACGCCGGCCCCCCCGCGACCGGACGACGCCGGCCGGCGTCTGCGGGCTCTCGAGCTGAGACTGGCCGCGGTCGAGCAGGAGCTACGGGCGTTGCAGGCGACGCTTGCCGGGGCGTGGCCCGCGGCGCCGGCTGCCTCGACGTTCGCGCCGTCCCCGCCTCGGCCGGTCGAAGTCGAGCCGGAGGAGCTCGTCGAGGCGGAGCCGGAGCCCGAGCCGGCGGACGCGGCGCCGCCCCCCGCACCGCCGGGCAGGCTCGGCCGCAACTGGGGCATCGAGGCGAGCGACCTCCTGGGGGCCCGAGCGCTCGCGCTCGCGGGCGGCGTCGTCACGCTTCTCGGGATCGTCTTCTTCTTCGTCCTCGCCGCCAACCGCGGCTGGATCAACGCCGAGCTCCGGCTCGGCTTCGGGGCGGCCGCCTCCGTCGGGCTCTTCGCGGCCGGGCTCTGGATCCGCCGCAGCTACGGCCACCTCTACTCGGCGGTGGCCGCGGTCGGGACGGGCATCGCCGGCGGCTTCGCCACGCTCCTTGCCGCTACGGCGCTCTACGGCTTCGTCCCGGAGGTGTGGGCCCTCGTCGCAGCCGGAGGCGTCGCTACGGTGGCCGTGGTGACCGCGCTCGCGTGGTCGGCCGAGCTCGTCGCCGGTCTCGGGCTCGTCGGCGCGATGGTCGTCCCGTTGATGGTCGTGCTCGAAGAGGACGAGCTCTCGTTCGTCGGGACGGGCTTCGTGGCGATCGTCCTGGCTGCGACGGCGATCGTCGCCGTCGAACGCCGCTGGCGCCTGCTCCTCCTCGCCGGCGGCGGAGTCGCAGTCGCGCAGATCGCCGGGCTGGTCGCCCAGACGGACGGCCTCGACTGGAGCGTCGTCGCCCTCTGCGGCATGTTCTGGCTCCTCCTCCTGGCCGCCGGCCTCGCGTACCAGCTCCGGACGGGTGTCCGTGCGATCGAGCCTCTCACGGCGACGTTCGTCCTGGCCGGCGCCGCGCTCGCCTGCTACGCGGCCGCCTGGCTCTTCTCGGGCGAGGCGGGCGGCATCGCCCGCGAGGGGGCCGCGTTGCTCGTCGTCGCGCTGGTCAACGGCGTTCTGGGCGGCTGGCTCTTCCGGAGCCGTCGCGACCTCGGCGCGCTCCTCTGGGCAACCGGCCTCACGGTCGCGGCGGTGGCCGGAGCGGAGCTCCTCTCTGGTCCGGCGCTGACGGTCACCTGGGCAGGCGAGGCCGCGGTGCTCGCGTGGCTCTCCGGGGTCGCCCGCGAGCGGCGGTTCCAGCTCTCGGCATTCGCCTACCTCCTCCTCGCGCTCGGCTACACGCTCGCCGTCGCCGCCCCGCCGAGCGACCTCTTCGAGCAGGCAACGGGCCCGGCGGACGGCATCCTCAGCGTCCTGGCCGTCGCGGGCGCGGCGGCCGCGCTCGCCTGGTTCACGCGCGGCCGGGCCGAGCGGCCGCCTTCGGGCGGCCGCCTCGCGACGCTCGTCCACGACGCCGTGGACGTCGTTCGCGCGGCGCCGGCGGCATACGGCTGGCTCGCCGGGCTGGCCCTCGTCTACGCGGCGTCGCTCGGGCTTCTCGAGCTCGTCCTCTGGATGCGCTTCGACGACTTCGCGACGCGCTGGGAGCGCGGGCACGTGGCGGTGAGCGCGCTCTGGTCCGCCCTGGCGTTGCTCCTCGTCGAGGCGGGCCTCAGGCGGCGCGGCCTCGGGCTCGAGCTCGGCGGGCTGGCCCTCCTCGCCGTCGCGGTCCTGAAGGTGCTCCTCTACGACGCCGAGCAGCTGGCGAGCGGGCGCTGGCCCGTCTCGTTCCTCGCCGTCGCGGGCGCGGCTCTCCTCACGGGACACGAGTACCAGCGGCTCGGACGCTGGGGCGGCCTGCGCGCGGAGGCGGCGGTCTCCCACGTCGCCGGCCTGGCGCTCGCCGTCGTGGCGATCGTCCAGCTCGCCGACGGACGCTGGCAGGCGATCGACCTCGAGGGCGCGTGGCTGCTCGTGGCCGCGGCCGTCTGCGGCGGGTTCGGCGCCCTCTCGCTCCGGACGGAGCGCGACCTCGCGACGATCCAGTGGGGGAGCGGACTGCTGCTCGCCGGCGGGGCCGCCGCCCTGCTCGTCGGGCACCTCTGGCTCGTCCTCGCGTGGACGGCGGCCGCGGCCGTCCTCGCCTGGCTCGCTGGCACGGCGGGTGAGCTCCGCTTCCAGGCGTTCTCGGCTGCCTTCCTCGCGGCGGCCGGCGGCTACGCCCTCGTCGTCGACGCGCCGCCACGCGACTTCTTCGTCGCCGCGGCCCACCCGGGCGACGGCGTGCCGAGCCTCGCGTTCGTCGTGGCGGCCGCGCTCGGCTTCGCGCTCTTCGCCCGCCACGCGACGCGCCCTGCCGAGCCGGTCGGGTGGGAAGAGACGCTCACGTTCGCCCGCCTCTCGGAAATCCTCGCCGCCCCTCAGGCGCGCTACCGGCTGGCCGCCGTGGTGGCCGCCGGCGTGCTCGCGCTGTACGGCCTCTCGCTGACCATCCTCGAGGTCGCCCAGTCCGCGTCGGCGGGAAGCGTCGAGACGGGCTTCCAGCGAGGGCACACGGCGGTGAGCGCCTTCTGGGGCGCCGTCGGAGTCGGCCTCCTCTACGTCGGGCTCACGCGCCGCTCGCTCCCTCTCCGGCTCGCGGGCTTCGGCCTCTTCGGCGTCAGCCTCGCCAAGCTCTTCCTCTACGACCTCGCCTACCTCAGCTCGCTCGCGCGCGCTCTCTCGTTCCTCGCCGTCGGCGTCCTCCTGCTCGCCGCCGGCTTCTTCTACCAGCGCCTGAGCGAGCGCCTCGACGAGCGCGAGGCACCCGCGCCGTAACGGCGCCGCTCCGGGTTTGTGGCTCTGAGCCACTAACGAACGGGCCCCGGCAGTTAGTGGCTCTGAGCCACTAACTGCCGGCGCGGGAACCGGACTCCAGTTCGTGGCTCCGGGCCACTTTCCCCGCTGAGCGGCTGACGCCGCGCCGGCGGGCGCTCTCGTTGGCGCGCCGTTGGCCGGGCGTGAGGGGGCGGTGAGGGCCCGGGCGGAGCGTGGGCCTCCGAAAGGAGGTGACGCTCATGACCACTCCGCTCCCCCAGACCACCAGCGCCCGCGGCACCCGCTCGCGGCGGTTCTTCATGGGAGTGTCGTCGCTCGCGGCGGCCCTGG
>DATAAQ010000227.1:0-6991 GCA_036260055.1 Gaiellaceae bacterium
TCCCGCGGGAGCGGGTCGAGCAGCGAGCCGCGCCGGAAGCGCACGTTCGGGATCCCGAGCCGGCGGCCGTTCCGTCGCGCCCACCGAAGCGCCCGGGCCGAGACGTCGATGCCGTGCACGGCGGCGTCGCTGCGCGCCGACGCGAGCGCCAGCGCGACCGCTCCGCAGCCCGTCCCGACGTCGACGACGGTCGGGTGCCTTTCGGTGAGCCGCTCGTGCGCGGCGGTGAGGAGCGCCTCGCTGAACGACACGGGGAGGAAGACGCCTGCGCCCGAGTCGACCTCGATTCCCGCGAAGCGGGTGCGGAAGACGGCGTGGCCGGGCACGGGCGCGCCGTGGAGGAGCGCGGCGACCGTGCGGGACCGCGTCGCGCGCTCGAGCCTCCGCCCGGCCGCCCAGACGTGCTCGCTGAACGTCCTCCGCGGCTCCGCGGCGCCGGGGCGCGCCCCGGCCAGGCGCCGGGCGAGCGCGACCGACGCCGCCAGCCCGAGCTCTCGGGCGGCCGCCGTCGCGTCACGCAGGTTCTCCGGCTGCGCCTCCAGCTCCGCGAGCCGCCGGCGCCAGAGCGGTCGCGGGAACCCCGGGCGGACGACCTGCACGGCGGCGACGAGGAGCGCGTCGACCGGAGCCGGCTCGAGGACGCCGTCGGCGGCCGGCCGCGCCCCGTGCCACACGCGCTCCTCGAGACGGGCGAGGGCTCGCGCCGGCAGCGGCGCGGCGGGGATGCCGGAGAAGAGCGCGACGGACGTTCCTCCGTCCCACGTGAAGAGCGCCTGCCCGGCCAGGCGGTGCGGTCCCCGGTGGCCTGCGCGGTACCTCCAGCCGGTCCCCTCGAGAGCCCGCTCGGCGGAGGGAACGGTCCCTCGCGGGAAGAGCAGGAGCCGGACGGCCGGCTCGACCGGCTCGCCGAGGAGCCGCACGAACGGGATCGAGGCCTCGAGCAGCGCCGTCTCCGCGTCCCGCGCCGAGAACGTCACCGGAACCTAGCGGTCGCGACGACGTGCGGGCCCCGTCCTCCGGCCACGCCCTCCGGGCTGTAGCCGAGCGGCTCGAGCTCGCCCGCGAGCGTCTCCCACTGCGCCTCCAGGAGCTGGACGACGAGCTGGCCGCCCGGCTGCAGGAACCGGCGGGCGTCGACGGCGAGCCGGCGGACGAGACCAAGCCCGTCGACGCCCTCGCCGAGGACCGCGCCGGGCGTGTCGTCCGACCCCGGCTGCGCCCGCGCGGGCGGGATATACGGCACGTTGCCCGCCACGACCGCCGCCCGCCCCGCGAGCGCCGAGGGGAAGGGCTCGAGCAGCGAGCCGCGCCGGAACCGCACTCGGGAGCCGAGGCCCCGCTGGTTTCGCCGCGCCCACCTGAGCGCCGCCGCGGACACGTCCGCCGCGTGGATGTCCGCCTCGGGCCGCGCCGCGGCGATCGCGAGCGAGACCGCTCCGCAGCCGGTGCCGGCTTCGAGGACCGTCGCGGCCGCCCCCGGCGGGACGGCGTCCAGCACCGCCCCGACCATGTGCTCCGTCACGGCCATCGGACGGAAGACGCCGGGGCCCGCGCGCACCTCGATCCCGGCGAAGCGGCACCGGCGGACGGAACGGCCGAGCAGCGGGCTCCCGCCGAGGAGCGCGCGAAAGCGTCGCGACCGAACGCGCCGCTCGACCCGGCCGGAGAGCAGCCAGACGCGGTCGGGGACGCTCTCCCGCCCGGCGGGCGCGTCCGTCGTCCCCGTTCGCGCGAGCGTCCGCCGCACCGACCCGCCGACTCCGGCCAGATCGGCGATGCGGACGGCGTCTGCCGGGTCGGCCACCCGAGCCGCGGCGCGGGCTGCGAGCTTGCCCCAGCGCGACCGACGCGGGCCGGGCCGGGCGGCCTGCGCCGCGGCCAGCGCGAGCTGGGTCGCGGGGTCGGGCCGAAGGCCTGCCTCGGTCGGCTCGGCCCGCTCCCAGACGATCCGCTCGAGGCGGGCGAGCGCCCGCGACGGAAGCGGCGCCGCGGGCAGTCCCCAGTGGAGATGGATCGCGAGCCCGCCGTCCCAGCCGTAGCTCGTGCGCCGGGTGAGGCCCCAGAGGCCGCCGTTGCCGACCTGGAACCGCCAGTCGGCCCGCTCGAGCGCCTCGAGCGCGAGCCGCTTCTGCGTGGGCGGGACGAGGAGGTCGGCCTCGAAGTCGTCCTCACCGGACGGCAGGTCGAGGCGGAGCACGCGCACGCCCGCGTCCTCGAGCGCGCGCACGGCGTCCGAGGGTGTCACGAGCTCGCGCACAGGCGGGCGAGCGTCCGGACGACGGTCGGCAGCCGACCGTAGCTGAGGGGGCGGTGGAGGTTCCAGACCGGCACGCCCGCGGTCAGCTCCACGAGGCCGTGGAAGCAACGAGCCCTGTCCGTGTCCTCGGGGAGCTTCAGGCTCAGCGCCCAGAGGTCGCGAAGCGCCTCCTGGGCCGGGACGCGCTCCAGCCCGATCCGCCCACCACGCCGGAGGAGGACGATCCCGCGCAACGGGACGGGCCCTCCGTCGCCGCGCAGCTCGCCGTCGTGCGCCAGATGGACGCGGTCGTCGTCCTCGCCGACGACGGCGCCGGGAACCTCCAGTCGGCGGTAGACGTCCCAGCGGATCCGGAGCATCGCCGGGCCCGGGAGGATCGCAGGCGCGGGCGCGGGCCCGAGCCGGCAGCAGCTCAGATCCTCGGCGAGGACGCGGTGGCCCGCGCGCAGGAAGGCGGCGGCCAGCGTCGTCTTCCCGGCCCGGCTGGGACCGCAGAGGACGAGCGCTCCGCCGTCCACCTCGACCGCGGCGCCGTGCAGCGGCACCTCGCCGCGCCGGACGAAGCAGAGCAGCGAGGGAATGCCCCAGAGGCGCTCCTCACGGCGAAGCGGGTCGGCGCCCTCCGGGACGAGAATGGCGGGACGCTCCGGCTCGATCCCGAACCATCCCCCGCCCTCGATCCAGAGCCGGAAGCACGTCCCGTCCCGGTAGAGGCGGGCGTGGAGCGGGTTCCCCGGCGGCCGCCACTCCCTGAGGGGCCGGCCGAGCGAGCGCGGGTCCGGGTCGCGGGCTTCCTCGATCGAGAGCGGATCAGCCGAGCCCGACCGCAGGTAGCGGAGCGCGACGGCCGTGCGCGGCTCGTAGCCGAAGCAGACACCGGCCGGAGCTGCGGGCACCATGCTCGTATCATCGCCACGGGAAGCCGATTCGGTGGCCCGAGAACAACGGCATACGACGCAAACCTAACCGTTCGGCGTGTAGCCGATCCCGGTATTTGCAGCTACTTACCAGGTACTGGAAAGTCCCGAGGAGGATGACGGTGATGGCATACGAGAGGCCGCGGATCGTCGACTTTGGCTCGATCGCCGCGCACACGTTCGACACACCCGGCCCGGAGGGCAAGGGCGACAAGGGCACCTGCGGGTGGGACCCGATGTTCGGCGAGCCGTCCTGCGAAGGCGACGAAAGCGGCGTCAGCTAAAGCTGGCCTTCGACGAGTCGACCTGAACGGCGGCGCGGACGCGCCGCCGTTTCTCGTCCCGGCTAGAGTTTCCCCCGCTCTGTGAGCGCTCTCGCTGCCGTCCTCGCCTCGGCAGGCCCCGATTCGGCCGCCGTGGCGCGGATGCTGCGAGCGGCGCCGCATCGCGGGACCGACCTCGAGGTCGCCGTCCACGGCGACTGGGCGCTCGGCGTCGCCAACCCGAGCGAGCCGGGCGCGTGGCGGGAGGGAAGCCTCGCCGCCGGTCCGCGGCTCGCCGTCGCGGCCGTCGGTGCGCTCGACGACGCGGAAGCGCTCTCGGACGAGCTCACCCGGGCGGGCGTCGAGCCGACGGGCCTCTCGCCGGCCGCGCTCATCCTCGCGGGCTGGGACGCATTCGGGGAGCACCTGCCCGCGAGGCTCCGGGGCGTCTTCGCCGCCGTCGTCACGGACGGCCGGCGTGCATGGTGCTTTCGCGACCACGTCGGCTTCCGGCCGCTCTTCTACCGTGCCGACCGGAGCGCCGCCTTCGTCGCGAGCGAGGCCAAGCAGGTGGCGGCGGGAGCCGGTCTTCGGCGCGAGGCCGACCTGGACGTCGTCGAGCGCATCCTCTTCCGCGAGGTCGACAACGAGACGCCCGCCGCCCTCAAGGGCGTCATGCGGCTTGCGAAGGCCACGCTGCTCCACGTGGCACCGGGGCAACTGCACCGGCGGGCGTACTGGAGGCCCGAGGACTTCCTCGAGACCGCCCGCCTCACCGCCGACGACGTGGCCGAGCGCTTCGACGAGCTCATGACCCAGGCGGCCGCCCGGACGCTCACGGGTACGGGCGACGTCGTCTCGCTGAGCGGCGGGATCGACTCGCCGGCGGTCGCCGCCTACGCGGCGCCGGTGCACCTCCGCCGCTACGGCGAGCGTCTGCCCGCCCTCGCCACGGTGTACCCGAACCAGCCGAGCGTCGACGAGAGCTCCTTGATCCGCGCGGTCGCGCTGCAGCTCGAGCTCCCGCTCCACACCTACGAGCGCGACGCGCAGCCGCTCAGGGCGGGCGTCGAGTGGCTGAGGATCCTCGACGGCCCCATCCCCTACCTCCTCCTGAGCGATGCGGAGGATCACTACCGGCGGGCGCGGGAGCTCGGCTTCCGGAACATGCTGACCGGGGAGATAGCCGAGCTCGTCGTCGACATGCGCCGCCATCTGCTCGGCCACCTGCTCCTCCGCGGGCGTCTCCGCTCCGCACGCCGGCGGCTGGCGAGGGAGCGCGCCGGCGGGAGATCACTGGCCTCGCTCGGCGCGGAGGTCGGCGGCTCGCTCGCGCCGCGCTGGGCGGAGGCCCGCTACCGCCGGCGGCGGGGCGCCCACTGGGTCTCGCGGTACCCCCCCTGGCTCGACTGGCACCGCCTCAGGGCCGGCACCGCCCGCTGGGCGACGGCGGCGCGCCGGCGCTGGCTCGAGGAGCAGACGGTGAGCTGGATGGGGCCCGGCCTGACGATGGAGGCCGAAGAGGTCTGCCAGTCGGTCATGGGCGTCCGGACGCGCCGGCCCTGGGCGGACGTCGACCTCTGGCAGTTCTTCCTGAGCCTCCCCGCGGAGCAGAAGTTCCCCAACCGCGCGCGCAAGGGGCTCGTCAGGCGCCTCCTGCGCGGGAAGGTCCCGGACGAGATCCTCGACCGTCGCCACAAGACGGTGTTCGACGAGTCGCTGATGGCGCGGATCGAGTACGACGAGCTGAGGAGGTGGCTCGTGGCGCCGGAGCACCGCTTCGCCGGCGTCGACTACGACGGGCTCGCCGCCGCGCTCGAGCGGGAGGACCTGGACCTCACCGCCTACCAGTGGGCGAAGGACCTCGCGATCGCTCACGCATTCGTCGCGCTTACGGAGCAGTAAGGATTGGCCCGCAACCGATCGAACGGGGGGTTGTCGGAAGCGGCCGCGCGCACGCATCATGTGGAGGGGGATCGACCGCGTATGGACCCGAAGACCGCACGAGAGCCCGCCCACCGACGATCGGAGCGCGCATGAGCGCGACGGCGCGTCTGCACGGGACGGGACGGCGCGAGATCGAGCGGCCGTCCGGCGGCGGGGCGCCGTCCGCCCTCCCCATCGAGGTCGTGCACGTCTCGCGCAGCTTCGACCGCGAGCTCGTCCTCAACGACATCTCGCTGGACGTCGAGCCGGGTCACGTGCGCGCGCTGCTCGGCCCGAACGGCGCCGGAAAGACGACTCTCCTCCGGATCCTCAGCGGCCTCGCGGCGCCCGACTCCGGCTCCGTACGGGTCGGCGGGCTCGACCCGCTGGTTCACGACCGGGTCGTCCGGCGGCGGCTCGGCCTCGTGCCCTCCGGCGACCGAACGTTCTACGAGCGCCTCTCCGGGCTCGAGAACCTCGTCTTCTTCGCCCGCCTCCACGGCATGCGCCGCCGCGACGCGCTCGCGCGGGCCCGCGAGGTCCTCGAGCAGGTCGAGCTCCGCGACGCCGCCCGCCGAGCTGTCAGGACGTACTCGCACGGCATGCAGAAGCGCCTCTCCGTCGCGAGGGCGCTCCTGACGCGGCCGAGCGTCTTCCTCGTGGACGAGGCGACGCACGACCTCGATCCCGCGGCCGCGCGCAACGTCATGGACACGATCAGGGCGTTCTGCGACGAGGGGGCCGCCGTCGTCTGGGCGACACAGCGGATCGACGAGATCAGGGGCTTCGCGGACCGCGTCACGTTGCTCTCCCGCGGCAACGTCCGCTTCAGCGGCACGGTGCCGGACCTGATGTCCCACGCGGCGCCGCGGCGCTTCCTGCTCCGGCTCCGCAACGGGCGGCCGGCGGGGGCTCTGGACGACCGCATCGAGAGAGCGCTCGGCGGCCGGGGGTCGATCGCGAGCGCCGCCGGCGCGAGCTCCGGGCACTACACGATGAACCTGCGCGACGGGGTCGTCCTGGGCGACGCCCTCGCCGCCCTCGCCGGCGCGGGGATCCAGGTTCTCGCCTGCCGGGAGGAGCGATCGGAGATCGAGGAGGCGTTCCTCTCGCTCATGCGGGAGGACGCGCCGTGAGCGCCGTCGCAGCGCACGAGAGCCGGGCGGCCGTCTTCCTCGACGAGCTCCGCAAGCTGCCGGCCTTCCTCCGGCGCGACTTCCTGACCGCGTGGAGCTATCGCGTGACGTTCGTGTCGGACGTCCTCGGGCTGGTCCTCCAGACCGTCACCTTCTACTTCGTCGGCCTCATGGTCGACGACTCGGTCCTTCCCTTCTACGGAGGCGTGCGGGCGAGCTACCTCGAGTTCGCGGTCGTGGGCATCGCGCTCAGCATGTTCATCGCCCTCGGGCTCAGCCGCGTGGCACGGGCAGTCCGGAGCGAGCAGCTGATGGGAACGCTCGAGTCCGTGCTCATGACCCCGACCTCTCCCGCCACCGTCCAGCTCGGCTCGGTCGTCTACGACCTCATCTACGTGCCCATCCGAACCGGCCTCTTCATCGTCGCGGCCGCGGCGCTCTTCGGGCTCGACTTCGACCTGGGCGGCCTCGGCGCCGCCGCGGTTGTCCTCG
>DATAAQ010000228.1:0-7394 GCA_036260055.1 Gaiellaceae bacterium
CCGCGGCCCCTGCCCGGAGGGAGCAGGTGGCGCGGCGAGCCGGGCCCCCGCACCTCCGCCGCCACCTCTTGCGCGAGCTCGAGGACCTCCCAGTGGAGGAGGAAGAACCCCGAGAGGCCGAGCTCGGCGATCAGGGCGAGCTCTTCGCGCAGGCGGTCGTCGGCGTGGCGACGGAGGAAAGGCGACGCCTGCCGGTACCGCTCGTCGAAGGCGCGCCGGCAGACACGGGCGAGCTGGACGTCGGCGGGATCCTCGCGGTCGGAGAAGTCGGGTTAGCGGTAGCCGAGCTCCTCGGTGAGGTCGAACTCGAGCCGCTCGGCGAGCTCGCGCGTGGCCGCGACGGCGGCCGCGTCGTCCGGGAAGCGCGCGGCCGCCTCGCGGGGCGGGAGGAGGACGCTCTCCTCGTTCCCGCGGCGTTCCGCCTCGCAGCCCTCGAGCGAGGTCTTGTGCTTGACGGCGACGAGGACGTCCTGGAGGCGGAGCCGGCGGGGATCGTGCGCGTGCACGTCGCCGGTGGCGATCGTGCGGACGCCGAGCGCCTCCGCGAGGGCGCGCAGGGCGGCGTTCCGGCGCGCGTCGCCGCGGACGAAGGGCCGCTGGAGCTCGACGTAGAAGCGCTCGCCGCCGAAGGCGCGCGCGAGCGCGGCGGCCGCGTTCGGGTTCCGGACGGCGACGCCGTGACGGGCGCAGCCCGAGAGGCAGACGAGCCCCTCGTTCCGCTCCGCGAGGAGGGCGGGGTCGAGGCGCGGGTTCAGGCGCTCGTGGGCGTGGGCGGCGGTGAGGAGGCGGCAGAGATTCGCGTAGCCGCGCGGCGTCTCGACGAGGAGCGTGACGTGGGAGCCGTCGGCGAGCGTGACCTCGGCGCCGGTCAGCGGGCGGAGGCCGAGCGCCTTCGCCGCGTAGGCGAACTCGAGCGACCCGTAGAGGCCGTCGTGGTCCGTGAGAGCGATCGCGTCGTAGCCGAGCTCGAGGGCGCGGGCGGCGAGCTCCTCGGGCAGCGAGGCGCCGTCCAGGAAGGAGTAGGCGGAGTGCGCGTGCAGCTCGACGTATCCCGGCACGCTCACGGGCGCGTTCCTCGACGTTCGCGGCGCCACGCGCGTGCGCTCGGGAAGTACGCTCGGAAGCGGGTGGTGGGCCGGGGTGCCCCGGGGAGGAAGCCCCCCGCTAAGCTCGGCCGGTGTCCGAGTACCACCTCGGCCGGCTCCTCGACCACGTCCACCTGCGCGTCGCCGATCTCGAGGTGAGCAAGCGCTTCTACCGGGCCGTGCTCGCGGCGCTCGGCCGGGAGGCGGGCACGGAGGGCGAGGGCTATTTCGCCGCCGACGAGCTCTTCGTCAGCGCCGACGGCGAGCCGACGCGCGGCCTCCACCTCGCCTTCCAGGTGCCCGACCGCGAGACCGTGCACCGCTTCCACGAGGCGGCGCTCGCCGCCGGCGGACGCGACAACGGCGCGCCGGGCGAGCGCGGCTACCACCCGGGCTACTACGCCGCCTACGCGCTCGACCCCGACGGGAACAACGTCGAGGCCGTCTTCCACGGGCCCGCTCGCCGTTCGGCGCCCTCGGTCGTCGTCACCGCCGAGGACGGCTGAGCGGCGGGCGCGATCGAGCGCGTCGGCGCGCCCACGGCCTAGGCACTCTGTGCGAACCACCCTCCCCGCTCTCCGTCGGCGAAGACGACGGCGTTCCGGCCGCTCTCGAGGAGCACCTCGAAGTAGCGCCGCCGCGCCGGCTCCTCCGTCCACCAGCGGTCGACGACCCGCCACTCCTCCCTGACGCATGCGACCGCGACGCCGCCGACCTCCACGGGAACGCCCTCGTCGCTCGCGACGACGGCCGCGGGGCGCGGCTCGTTCAGTCGTCGCGCGGAACGAGTATCGCTCTGCTCTCGGGGATGCGTGACCACGGCGCCACCTCGACGACCGTGCAGACAGCGTCGACACCGGACGCGGCCCGCACCTGGCGAAGCCCTTCGCGCAGGCGCTCGCGCAGGCGGCTGCCGCGCGGCCGCACGAGCTCCGCCTGCGTCCCGGGCGAGTCCGTCAGCTCCCCGAGCTCGAGGCGGAGCTCCGCGGTCGGAGCCGGCAGCTCGGCGAGCCGGGGGGCGAGCGCGAGCCGCAGGCGGTCGGGCTCCGCCGTCGGCTCGCGGAGCGTCAGCGAGCTCCGCCAGGAACCGCCGCCGACGAGCTTCGCCGAGAGCGCGAGCTGCCGCGGCGCCCTGCCCGCGCGCTCGGGACGCGCGAGAAGACGCTCGACGAGCGCCGCGATCGCGCGCCCGAGGGTGAGCTCGTTCGCTATCGGCTCCGGGAAGGAGAGGGACTCGACGAGCTCGGAGGGAGGCCGTCGCGGCTCGACGCCCTCGCCGTCGTCCCCGCGCGCGAGCCGCCACGCCTCCGCCCCGTCCGACCCCAGCCTGTCGGTGACGGCCGCGCCCGGCAGGCGGGCGAGCTCGCCGAGGCGCTTGACGCCCAGCTCGGCGAGCTCCTCCCGGCGCTCGGGGCCCAGCGGAAGGAGGTCGAGCGGCAGAGGCTCCAGGAAGAGCCGCGTCTCCCCGTCGTCGACGACGACCGTGCGCCCCGGGGGCGCGACGGTGGCCGCCGCGAGGGCCGCGAAGCGACGCGAAGCCGCACCGACCCGGGGCTTCCATTCCGGCCCGACCGCGTCGAGCGCCCGGCGGAGGGCGGCCTCGAGGTCGCCGGCCAGCCGCTCGATCCCGCGCGTCTCGAAGTAGACGCAGCCCGGCTCGACCGGCTCGACGGCGACGCCCGCGCCCTCCAGCCGGCGAAGGATCTGCTCCCAAGCCTCCTCGACCTCGGCGGGGTCCTGCTCCACGAGCTCGAGCTCGGGGCAGGTGGCGAGCGCCTCCGAGAGGCGCATCCCCGGCCGGATGCCGGCGCGCTCGGCGGCGCCGGTGCACGGTCCCAGATGCGGCTGCGCACCCGGCGCCGGCGCGAGCGCGACGGGCTTTCCCGTCAGGTCGGGCCGCCTCCGGAGCGGGGCGCGAAGGGCGAACGCCGGAATCGTGAGGCAGGCGACCATGGGAACGTATGTTCTACACGAACAGACGTTCCCCTGTCAAGCGGAGCATCCGCCTCTCCCCACGCACGTCACCGAAGCGGGTCGTCTCCAGCTCGGACTCGAGCTCGATGAGCGTGCGGCCGTCACGCGCGAAGAGCCGGTCGAGCAGGTGGCGCGGCGTCGGGTAAGTCACGTGTCAAGGGCGACCTCGGCCGCGGCCCCGCGGAGGCCGGCCAGGCGGGGGACGACGGCGAGCACGCTCTCGCGCGCGCACCACTCGACGTCCGCGCCGAGCTCCTCGTAGAGGGGCGTCTCCGAGGCGCGGAGGCCCTCGAGCGCGCTCCCGAACGAGCGGGCGAGCCGGACCGCCGCCTCCGCCGCGTCGCTGCGCCCGCCCCCGAGGAGCTCGGCGATGCGGCCGGCGCAGTAGGCGTCGTCGAGTGTGAAGCGGCCGTCCACTCCCGCGCACACGACCTCGACGCCGCCGGGCGACTCCCGTGCGGCCGCGGCGACGGCCTCGAGGTTCAGGAGGCTTCCGACGAGGACCGTCTGCGCGTGCGCGGCCGCCGTCACGATCGCCCGCGTGCCGTTCGTCGTCGAGAGGATGAGCGTCTCGCCGCGCGGCTCGAGGAACTCCCGCGGCGAGTTGCCGAGGTCGAACCCGGGCACGGTCGCCGCGCGCCGCTCGCCTGCGAGGACGCCCTCTCCGAGCTCGGCCCGGAGGGCGCGCGCCTCCTCGACCTCGGCGCAGCAGAAGACGCGGCGGTATCCCGAAGCGAGCGCCTGCGCGATCGTCGAGCTCGCGCGCAGCACGTCGACGACGACCGCGGTGGGCGCCCGCTGCGCCTCCGCCGGCGTGAAGGCGACGTGGACGCGCACGCCCGTGACGTTACACGCCGCCGATACGATCCTCGGATGGCCACGCCCGAGCAGACGCAGACCCAGGTCTGCTATCGCCATCCCGGGCGGGAGACGGGCGTCCGCTGCTCGAATTGCGAGCGGCCGATCTGCACCGACTGCATGGTCTACGCCGCGGTCGGGATCAAATGCCCCGAGTGCGCCGGGCGGGCGACCGGCGCCCGCGGCGCGGCCCGCCGGGTGCAGCGCTCGGCCGGGGAGGGGACGGGCGGCCTCGTCACGAGGGTCCTGATCGGCCTCAACGTCGCCGTCTACGTCCTCCAGGTGGCGCAGTCGCCCGAGGGCCTCCGCGGCCCCTCGGGAGAGGTCTTCGAGAAGGGCGCGCTCTGGGGCCCGGCGGTCGCGGACGGCGAGTGGTGGCGGATGCTCACGAGCGCCTTCCTGCACGCGAACCCCATCCACCTCCTCCTGAACATGCTCATGCTCTGGTGGTTCGGACAGGCGCTCGAGGCGTTCCTCGGGCGTGGACGCTTCCTCGGCCTCTACCTCGTCTCCGCCCTGGCGGGCTCCTCGGGAGCGCTCCTCCTCACGCCCGATGCCCGCACGGTGGGGGCGTCGGGCGCCGTCTTCGGGATCCTCGGCGCCGGCCTCGTGCTCGAGCGGCGCAACATCCCGGTCTTCGGCGGCGCCGCGCTCGCCGTCGTGCTCCTCAACCTCCTCTTCACGTTCGCGGGCCCGGTGAGCGTCTCGATCGGAGGCCACGTCGGCGGCTTCGTCGGCGGCGTCCTCGCCGTCCTTGCCCTCGCGGGCTTCGGCCCGGGCCACCCGGCCTACCGCCGCATCGACCTCCTCACGATCGCGAGCCTCGCCGGCGTCGCGGTCCTCAGCATCGCCGTCGCGTACCTCCGCGTGCGGGGCTACGCCTGAGCATCCACGTCAGGACCCTGACGGACGGGGGCCAGAGCGCCCTCGACGTCGGACGGTCGCTGGCGGACTTCCTCGGCGCGGCCGAGCGGAGCCTCGACCTCGCGCTCTACGACTTCGACCTGACCCAGCCGACCGCGGCCGTCGTCGCGGGCGCGATTACCGAGGCGGAGGGCCGGGGCGTCGCCGTCCGGCTCGCCTTCAACGTCGACCACGAGAAGCCCGAGCCGCTCTTCCCGAAGCCGAAGGGGGAGCCGACCCTGATCGATGCGCTCGACGTCCCCACGAAGCCGATCCCGGGCGTCCCCGACCTCATGCACCACAAGTTCGCGGTGCGGGACGGCGCGGCCGTCCTGACCGGCTCGACGAACTGGACGGACGACTCGTTCTCCCGCTGCGAGAACCTCGTCGTCGCCGTCGAGTCGGAGGCCGTGGCGGCCGCGTACACGAGGGACTTCGAGCAGCTCTGGTCCTCCGGCTCGGTCGCCGAGAGCGGCTTCGTCGACCCCGACCCCGTGCGGGTCGACGGGCGTCGCGTTCGCGCCTGGTTCTCGCCGGGGCGCGGCGAGGCGCTCGCCACCCGCATCGCGCACCGGATCGCGAAGGCGCGCCGGCGGATCCGCGTCTGCTCCCCCGTCGTGACGTCGGGACCGATCCTCGGCGCGCTCGCCGAGTGCGTCTCCGACGGCGAGGTGGACGTGGCGGGCGTCGTCGACGCGACGCAGATGCGCGGCGTCTACCACCAGTGGGAGCTGAACGGCAACGCGGACTGGAAGCTCCCGCTCGTCGCCCGTATCTTCGGGGAGGCGCCGTTCTCGGGGAAGCGATCGACGCCGTACGGCCAGGGGGACGTGCACGACTTCATGCACGCGAAGGTGACGGTCGCGGACGACAGCGTCTTCGCCGGGAGCTACAACCTCTCCCATTCCGGCGAGAGGAACGCCGAGAACGTCCTCGAGATCCGCGACGCCGAGCTGGCCGACGGCCTCGCCGGCTGGATAGACTCGCTGCGGGCGGACTACGACGCGGCCCCGCTCCCCGACTAGCGGCGGCGTCGGGGGTTGGAACGAGGCGCGGCCGGGAACGGAGAGCACATGGAATCGAGCCCTTACACACGTCTCGTGGAGCTCTGCGAGCGACTCGTCGCGGCGACGACGCAGCGCGAGGTCGCGTGGACGGCCGAGGAGGAGACGAGCTTCGTCTGCAAGCGGCGGGCAGGCTCCGTCGGGATCCGAAGCCGTGATCGCGACGGCGAGCCGCCGTACGAACTCGTCGTCTACGGACCGAACGGCGCCAAGGTGGAGAACCTCTTCTCCGAGTGGACGCCCGACGAGGAGCCGGCGTTCTGGAACCCGGCGCTCGCCGAGCTCTACCGCGCCGCCCGCCGGAACGCGCTCGGCGTCGACAGGATCCTGGACGACCTCTTCGCGGAGCTGCCGGCCACCGCCTCGCTCGAGACGAGGACTCCGGCCTAGGCCCCCGCCTCGGGGAGCTCGGACGGCGCGGGCAGGCGGCGCCGGAACCGCTGCTGGTACCACGCCTCCGCGCTCCCGGCCGGCTCCCATCCCTCGCCGAGGAGGAGCTCGACGAGCGCTGCGTGGGCGTCCGCCTTCTCGCCCGACTCGCCGGGCGGCTCGTTGCGACCCCATCTGAACGGCTGGGAGACCGCCGCGACGTAGCTCTCGCCTCCCGGCCGGAGGGCGAGCGCGTAGAAGTCCGAGAGCGCGCCCGACGCCGATCGCGACGGCCAGTACTCGATCTGGCACTCCTCCCAGCCGACCTCGACATACGTGGCCGCGGAGCGCGAGGGGGCCGGGCGGGGAGCGGGCGGCGCCTCGGCGGGCGCCGGGGGCCGGGCTGCCGGCGGCGGGGCCTTGTTCTCCCGGGGGACCGCCTTGCCGGGGGGAAGTCCCGACTTCGCGGCTCGCTTCTTCCGGGGCGGAGCGACGCCGGGGAGCTCCTTCTTCGGCGGGGGCGCGCTCGACGGAGCGACCTTCTTCCGCGTCCGGCGCGCCGGCTTCCGCTGCTTCGGCGGCGCAGGCGGTTCCCCCGCTCTTCCCTCGTCGCCGCGGCTCGGGCGCCGAGGGGCCGCGGGCTCCGCCGCGCTCCGGGTGTAGGCGGCGAGCACGTCGGTCTGCGAGCGAGGCTCGCCGCCGGCGGCCTCCTGTGAAGGCCGCCGGCGTGCGACGGCGGCCAGCGCCGCGCCGGTGGACGCCGCGCCGGAGGCCAGCGAGCCGACGATCCTTCCGCCCGCCGCCCGCACGCCGGCGAGACGCGGAGCGGGCAGCCGGAGGCTCGGGGCCGGCAGCCGGAGACTTGGGGCCGGGACCCGGAGGCGCCGGACGGGCAGCCGCAGCCCGTGCACAGGCACCCGGATGCTCGGCGCGGGGAGCGAGACGCCCCCGCGGCGGGCGAGGACGACCCCGAGGAGGAGGCCGACGGCTCCGGAGATGCCGAGCGTCAGGGCGACCAGGGTCGCCCACGGAGTCGCCCCCTCGTCGGGCGCCGCGGCCTCGCTCTGCGCCCCGGCGGGCGAGGCCGGGGCCTCCTCCACGGTCGGCGTCGTCGCCCCCGGCTCGGCCGGCTCCTCGGCGC
>DATAAQ010000229.1:0-1937 GCA_036260055.1 Gaiellaceae bacterium
CCCATCCCTTCTGCGTCGAGGAGCGCGAGCTCCGCCGGGTCCTGACGGGAGACCACGGCCTGCATGCGATCCTCGACGTCGTCTTCGACGGTCAGAAGACCGCGCACCACGCGGTCCTGAAGGACTACCAGCTCGACCCGACGCGGGCGCGGCTGCTCCACATCGACCTCCACGAGGTCCGCCTCGATCAGCCGATCCAGGCGCAGGTCGTCGTCGAGCTCGTCGGCGAGTCCGAGGGCGTCAAGGAGGGCGGCGTCCTCACGCAGGTCTCACGCGAGGTGAACGTCGAGGCGCTCCCCATGGAGGTTCCCGACAGGCTCGAGCTCGACATCTCGGCGATGACGATCGGGGACAGCCTGCGCGTCGGCGACCTCGGTGCGCCCGAGGGCGTCACGCTCCTCGACGACCCGGAGACCGTTCTCGCGACGGTGACGCCGCCGACGCGGGTCGAGCTGCCCGAGGAGATGGTCGAGGAGGAGGAGGCCGAGGCCGTCGAGGGCGAGGTTCCGCCCGAGGAGCAGCCCGAGGGGGCGGCCGAGGGGCCGGCCGAGCCCCAGGCGGACACGGCCGGCGAAGAGCAGACGACCGCCGGCTAGCGCCGGCGGCGCCTTCCACGCAAGGGAGCGCCAGGAATGCGGCTCTTCCGTCGGGGCGAGCACGCTTCGACGCTCGATCTCCTCGTCGCGGGGCTCGGCAATCCCGGGCGCGAGTACGCGCGCACGCGCCACAACGTCGGCTTCCAGGTCTGCGACGAGCTCGCCCGCCGCCACGAAAGCTCGTTCCGCTCGAAGTTCTCCGGGGAGCTCGCGGAGACGAGGCTCGACGGCAGGCGCGTCGCGCTCCTGAAGCCGCAGACGTACATGAACGAGTCGGGCCGCTCCGTCGGCGCGGCAGTCCGCTTCTTCAAGCTTCCGCCCGAGCGGCTGCTCGTCCTCCACGACGAAGTCGACCTCGAGCCCGGGCGGCTGCAGGCGCGGCTCGGGGGCGGGCTCGCCGGGCACAACGGGCTCCGGTCGCTGGCCCAGCATCTGAAGACCCAGGACTTCCTCCGGCTGCGGATCGGCGTCGGCCGCCCCGAGCGCGGCGATCCCCGGCCGGTAGCCGACTTCGTGCGCGGGCCGTTCGACGAGCACGTGGACGTCGACGCGCTCGTGGCGAGGGCGGCCGACGCGGTCGAGGCGATCGTGCGAGACGGGCTCGAGGAGGCGCAGAACCGGTTCAACGAGCGGCCCTGAGGTCGCAAAGCCGGCACGTTCCGTGAACCCATGTGCGTTTGCGCCCGTTACGCTCGAAGCGGAGGGAGGCCCGCGGCGGCCCCAGCGACCCCGGACGCGTACGCGCCGCCGGCGGCGGGAAAGAAAACGGGCCGCCTCGAAAGGCGGCCCGCTGAGAGAGGCTCCGTCGCCGTGAGCGGCCCGACGCCGGGGCTTGCGTTCTCTTTCGGCAGATCGGCCGCGAGACCTTAGGCTCCCGGCGGCACTCCTCCGGACGCGCTCGGGCCGTCTCCCGGGAGCCCGGCGGGGACGTGCGCCTCGTCGATTCGCACGCGCACGAAGAGGCCGCCGGCCGGAGCGCGCCCGTACTCGACGCGCACGGCCTCCGGCGGCACTCCGGCGAGCGCGTGCGCGTGCTCCTCCCGCCAGCGCCGGTAGGCCTCGGCGGCGCCCGGCGGCTCGAAGGCGGCGACGGTCGTCGGCCGCGTGCCGATGGGGAGCAGCTCGCCCGGCATCGGCGGAATCGTACGCCGCCCGCCCGCGGCTACGATGGCCGCGCGGAACCCGGGTTCCGCCCGTCGTCATGGACCAGCTCGCGCGCACCCAGCCGTCCCTCGCCGTCCTGGCGCAGGCGCTAGCCGACACCGAGCGGCTCCAGCGCTTCGCCGCCGAGCCGGCGCCCGCCCGCGTCTCGGAGCCGCTCCTGCCGCTCTTCCTCGCGGG